>CADEEN010000135.1 GCA_902826345.1 uncultured Burkholderiales bacterium
CATCGTCGATCAGCAGGCCGATGCACAGCGACAGCGCCATCATCGTCATGAAGTTCAGCGTGAAGCCGAACAGGTAGACGGCGATGAACGACGAGATCACCGCGATCGGCAGCGTCAGGCCGGTGATGATGGTGCTGCGCCACGAGTGCAGGAAGAGGAAGACGATCATCACGGTCAGCAGCGCGCCTTCGACCAGCGTGTGCATCAGGCCGTCGAGCGAGCCCTTGACCCAGTCGGAGTCGGCACGCACGAGTTTGATCTCCACGTCCGGCGGCAAGGTCTTGCGGATCTCGTCCAGCGCCGCCTTGACACCGTCGCCGGTGGCGACGATGTTGGCGTCCTGCTGCTTGTACACGTTGAAGTTGATGCCGGGCTGGCCGTTGAAGCGCGCCAGCGAATCGGCCTCCTTCTCCCGCTCGACGAGCGTGCCCAGGTCGCCCAGCGTCAGCGCCAGGCCGTTGCGGCGGGCGACGACGACCGACTCGAACTGCTTCGGGTCGCGCAGCTTGCCTTCGACGCGCAGCAGCGTGTCCTGCACTTTGTCTTTGATCACGCCGACCGGCTGGTCGAGGTTGGCCTCGCGTAAAGCGCTCGCAATTTCCGCCGGCGTGACCGCGTAAGCGCGCAGGCGAACCGGGTCGAGATCGATGCGCACCTCGCGCAGCACCAGGCCGTTGATCTCGACGCGGGCCACGCCGGCCACACGCTGCAGCCGTTTGCCGACGTTGTTCTCGCCGATGATCGACAACTCGCGCGCGCTTCGGGTCTTGCTGACGAGCACCGCGTTGACCACCGGCTGCGCGTTGTCGTTGTTCCAGCGCGCCAGCGTCGGCGCCTTGACGTCGCGCGGAAAGGCGGACTGCACCGAGGCGATGCGCTCGCGCACCTCCTGCATGCCGCGATCCATGTTGGCATCGAGACCGAACTCGATGCTCATCATGCCGACGCCCTCCTGAGCGCGCGACAGGATGCGCTTGACGCCGGCGACGCTGTTGACCGCCTCTTCCACCGGCCGCAGCACCTCGCGCTCCACCGCTTCCGGTGAAGCGCCGGGATACTGCACCTCCATCCACGCGCCGGGGAAGCTGATGTCGGGCATCTGCTCGACACCGAGCTTGTGGTACGAGAACAGGCCGAGCACGCACAGCGCCACCATGACCATGGTGGCGAAGACCGGGTGATTGATCGAGACGCGGGTGATCCACATGCTGCGCTCCCGCGCCTACTTCGCCGCCGGGCCCGACGCCGACGAAGCCATCGACTTCTTCGCCACCACGAGCGCCTTGCCGCCTTCACGCAGGTTGTCGAAGCGCGCTGCGAGCACCTGGCTGCCGGCCGCGACGCCGTTCAGCAGCTCGACGCGCCCTTCTCGCTCGTCGCGCCGGCCGACGGTGACCGCGCGCCGCGCCAGCACGCCGTTTTCGATCAGCCACACGTGGTCCTGCCCGGCCGCGTTGCCGACCGCGGTGGCCGGCACCGTCAGCCGCTGCTGCGGATCGGCGAGTTCGACGCGGGCCAGCGCGTACTGGCCGGCGCGCAACATCTCTTTCCGATTCGGCAATTCGATCGTGACGCCGATCGAGCGCGTGCCCGGCTCGGCCGCCGGCGCGATGCGCGCGATCTTGCCGACCACCGGCGCCTCGACGCCTTCGACCTTCACCTGCACCGCCGCCCCCGGCGACAACTGCGACACCTCGTGCGTGCCCACCGTGCCGGCCAACTCGAGCGTCGACAGATCGACGATGGTGACGATGTTCTGCTCGGCCGACACCTTCTCGCCGGCCACCGCATGGCGCTTGGCGACGATGCCGGCGATCGGCGCGGCGATGCGCGTATCGCGCGAGGCCGCGCGCACCGTGTCCATCTGCGCCCGCGCCGCGCGCTCCTGCGCGCGTGCGGTGTCCAACGCCGCGCGCGACTGGTCGAGCGCGGTCGTCGAGATGAACTGCTGATCGGCCAGGCGCTGGTTATTGGCATGCGTGCGCTCGGCCTGCGCGGCGGCAGCGCGCGCCGACTCGACCATCGCCACCCGCTCGGCCATGCGCGTGGCCATCTCGGTCGGGTCGATCGTCGCCAGCACCTGGCCAGCCTTGACGCGGCTGCCTTCGGCCACGGTGAGCGTCAGCAACGTGCCGCCGGCCTTGGCGCGCACGGTGGCGGTTTGCGGCGCTACCAGCGGCCCGGAGAACTCGATCTGCGTGGCCAGCGCGGCCATCGTCGGCGTCACGACCTCCTGGGCGGTGAACTCGAGCGTCACCTCGGGCGGCTTGTCGTCCTTCTTGGCGCGTTGCTTGGACACGGCATACGCGCCGGCGACGCCCAACAGCGCGAGCACCGCCACACCCCCGATCCACCACGCCTTGCGCATCCGTCGTTCTCCTTTTGCCGCGCAGTGTGGCAAGCCTACGCCGATCGGTTGACCGGGTTGCGACGAAACGCGGGATGGCGGCGACAGGCTGCAGATTGCAGCTTCAGCTCAACCGATTGCGGTAGTGATGGTGCGCCGTGTCGTACAGCCCGCGGCGCAGCTCCACCGGCCGGTCACCGTACGTGAACGACACGCGCGACACCGACAACAGCGGCGCGCCCGGCGCCACTTCGAGCAGCGGCGCCGCCTGCGCATCTGCCGCAACAGCCCGAATCTGCTCTTCGGCGCGGATCATGCGCACGCCGAACTCCTTCTCGAACAGCCCGTACAGAGGCCCTTCGTAGGCCGACAGCACCTGCTCGGTCAGTCCCTTGAACAGCGACAGCGGCAACCACAAGTCATCGAGCACGACCGGCGCGCCGCGAAAGTACAAGAGCCGCCGCACCTGCAACACCGCCTGGCTGCCCGGAATGTCGAGCGCCTGCGCCACCTCGGCGCTCGGCCGCATGCGCTTGCAGTCGAGGAATTTGCGCGACAGGCGCTCTGCGCTGCCGTCATCGGGCACCAGGCGCAGGAAGCGAAAGCGCGACTGCTCTTCGGCATGCGTGGCGACGAAGGTGCCCTTGCCTTGCCGGCGGATCAACAGGTTGGCGGCCGCGAGCTCGTCGATCGCCTTTCTCACCGTGCCCTGGCTGACCTTGTAGCGTGCCGCCAGCTCCAGCTCGCTCGGGATCGCCTGCCCCGGCTGCCACTCGCCGCCGTCGAGGCTCTTCGTGATCAGCCCGGCGATCTGGCGGTACAGCGGCTGGAACAGCGGGGTGTCTGGAACGGCGGACATGCAGCATTCAAACACAGTCTGCTGTCTTATAGAAGACCGGTTTTTCGGAGCCGGTGCGCACTACACTGCGGGCTTTCCCGCAAGCCCTGGAGCCCGACCCATGACCAAGAAACCCGTTCGCGTGGCCGTCACCGGCGCCGCCGGCCAGATCGGCTACGCCCTGCTGTTTCGCATTGCCTCGGGCGAGATGCTGGGCAAGGACCAGCCCGTCATCCTGCAACTGCTCGAAGTGCCGGTCGACGGGCCGCAGAAGGCGTTGAAGGGCGTGATGATGGAGCTCGAAGACTGCGCCTTCCCGCTGCTGCACGGCATGCAAGCCCACAGCGACCCGATGACCGCGTTCAAGGACACCGACTACGCGCTGCTCGTCGGCTCGATGCCGCGCAAGGCCGGCATGGAGCGCGCCGAACTGCTGTCGATCAACGGTGCGATCTTCACCGCGCAAGGCAAGGCGCTCGACGCCCAGGCCAGCCGCAACGTCAAGGTGCTCGTCGTCGGCAACCCGGCCAACACCAACGCCTACATCGCGATGAAGAGTGCGCCCGGCCTGGCGCGCGAGAACTTCACGGCGATGCTGCGCTTGGACCACAACCGCGCTCTGAGTCAGATCGCGGCCAAGACCGGCAAGCCCGTGGCGTCGATCAAGAAGCTCGCCGTCTGGGGCAACCACTCGCCGACGATGTATGCCGACTACCGCTTTGCCACCATCGACGGCAAGAGCGTCAAGGACATGATCGACGACCAGGTCTGGAACAAGGACACCTTCCTGCCGACGGTCGGCAAGCGCGGCGCGGCGATCATCGAAGCGCGCGGCCTGTCTTCCGCCGCCTCGGCGGCCAACGCCGCGATCGACCACATGCGCGACTGGGCCCTGGGCACCAATGGCGAGTGGGTGACGATGGGCGTGCCGAGCAACGGCGAGTACGGCATCCCGAAGGACGTGATGTTCGGCTACCCGGTGACCACGGCCGGCGGCAAGTACACGATCGTCGAGAGCCTGCCGATCGACGAGTTCTCGAAGGAGTGCATCGACAAGACGCTGGCCGAGTTGCTCGGCGAGCAAGACGGCGTCAAGCACCTGCTGTGACGGTCGCGGCGCCGCATCCGCGCGTCGCCCTGTTCGACGCCGACGAACCCGCTGCACCCGCGCTACCCGTCTGCGACCATTACGCTGGCGTCGAAGCGCGCATGAAGAAGAGCTTGGCGCTGCAGGCCGAGCTCGGCCCGGTGTTCGACGTCACGCTCGATGCCGAGGACGGCGCGCCCGTCGGCGGTGAGACCGAACACGCGTTGCTGATCGCGGCGCTGCTGGCCGGCGGCGACAACCGTTTCGGGCGTGCCGGCGCGCGGCTGTTGCCGGTGCAGCACCCGAAGTTCGAAGAGGTGGCGAACATCGTGCTCGCGTCGGCGCGCGCGCCGGCTTATCTGATGCTGCCCAAGCCGCGCCACATCGCGGACGTGCAGCGTGCCGCGCACGCCATCGACCGCCTCGGCGGCGCCTCCGTGCCGCTGCACGCGCTGATCGAGACGCACGGCGCGCTCGCCGACGTGCGCGCCATCGCCGCACACCCGCGCATCGAGTCGCTGTCGTTCGGCCTGATGGATTTCGTCTCGGCGCACCGCGGCGCGATTCCGGCGTCGGCGATGAGCGCGAAAGGCCAGTTCGAGCACCCGCTGGTGCTGCGCGCCAAGCTCGAGATCGCCGCGGCCTGCCATGCCCACACCAAGGTGCCGTCGCATGGCGTCGTCACCGAGTTCAAGCACAAGCGCGCCTTGATGGACGCCGCCACCACCGCCTGCCGCCAGCTCGGCTACACGCGCATGTGGAGCATCCACCCGGAGCAGATCCGGCCGATCGTCGATGCCTTCACGCCGAGCGTGGCCGAGGTCGATCAGGCGGTCGAGATCATCACCGCCGCGCACGCCGCGAACTGGGCGCCGATCAAGCACCACGACACGCTGCACGACCGCGCCAGCTACCGCTACTTCTGGCAGATCCTCGAGCGCGCGCACCGTACCGCGTACGCCGACGGGCCGCAGCTACCGGCAGACGTTCGAGCCCTCTTCTTCGATGAAGGTTGAGCCGCTGGTCCTGCCCGTGTTCGCGCAGCCGGTCGAGCTGCACACCAAACGCTGCGTGCTGCGGCCGTGGAAGGACAGCGACCTCGCGCCGTGGTGCGAGATGAATGCCGACGCCGAGGTGCGGCGCCACTTCCCCAGCGTCTGCACCGAAGAGCAGGCGCGCGGCGAAGCGCAGCGCTGCCGCGATGCCATCGCGCAGCGCGGCTGGGGCATGTGGGCGCTCGAAGTGCCGGGCGTGTTTCCGTTTGCCGGCTTCGTCGGCCTGGCCGTGCCGCACTACGACGCGCCGTGGATTCCGGCGGTGGAGATCGGCTGGCGATTGCCGCGCGCCGCCTGGGGGCAAGGCTTTGCCACCGAAGCGGCGCAGGCGGCGCTGGAGTTCGGCTTTGCGCGCCTGGGGCTGAATCAGATCGTCGCCATCGCGGTGCCGTCGAACGCAGCCTCTTTGCGCGTGATGACCCGGCTGGGCATGGTGCGAGACGAGGCCGGCGACTTCGATCACCCACGCGTCGAAGCCGGCCACCCGCTGCGGCGACACGTGCTGTTTCGCACGCGCGCCGTGCATGGGGCGTGATGGCGCAACGTCTTGCAACCCGGCGCCGCGCCCCGGCCCGGACAATGCCATTCGTCTCATCCTGAAGGCCGCTCCATGCGTCACACCCTGACCCCGATCCTTGCCGCGCTCGCCGTGTTGCTGGTGTTGCCGGCTGCCGCGCAGACCAGCGCACCGACGCCCGCAGCAAAAGCGCCCGTCAAAAAGCCGGCTGCCAGAAAGCGCGCACCCGCCGCTCCGGTGCAAGAAGCGCCGCTGGCCGCTGCCGGCGCCGAACAACTCGAGGCCGCCAACGCCGCCCACCTCGGCGATTACGACTGCGAGTTCGACCAGAAGGTCATGCTTCAGCCGTATGCCAAGGCACCGGGCTACATCGAGGTCAAGCAGAAGGCGCAGGCCTGGGTGATGAAGCCGGTGATGTCGTCCACCGGCGCGCTGCGCCTCGAGGACGTGAAGGGACGCATGCTGATGATCCAGATCGCCAACAAGTCGATGGTGATGGACACGCAACTCGGCCAGCGCCTCGTCGACGGTTGCGTGCACGAGAAGCAGCGCGCGTTCATCGCCACGCAGGGCAGCCTGCTGACGACGGAGCCGACGAAACCGTAAGCCGCGCGAGGCCCCGGATAATGGGGCACTCTTGCCCCATCGTTTGCGAAAGAGCCTCGTCCATGACCCGCGTCTTCAACTTCAGCGCCGGCCCGGCCGCGCTGCCCGAACCCGTTCTTCGCCGCGCCGCCGAGGAGATGCTCGACTGGCACGGCTCGGGCATGTCGGTGATGGAGATGAGCCACCGCGGCAAGGAGTTCATCTCCATCGCCACCGACGCCGAGCGCCTGCTGCGCGAGCTGCTGGCGATTCCCGCGAACTACAAGGTGCTGTTCATGCAGGGCGGCGCGATCGGCGAGAACGCCATCGTGCCGATGAACCTCTTGCGCGGCCGCACGAGCATCGACTTCATCGACACCGGCGAGTGGTCGAAGAAGTCGATCAAGGAAGCGAAGAAGTACGCCGCGGTGAATGTCGCTGCGACGTCGGCCGCCACGGGCTATGACCGCGTGCCGCCGCGCGATGCGTGGCATCTCGACGCCAACGCCGCCTACGTGCACATCTGCAGCAACGAAACCATCGGCGGTGTCGAGTACCACTTCACCCCCGACGTCGGCAGCGGCGTGCCGCTGGTGGCCGACATGTCGAGCGACATCCTGTCGCGCCCCGTGGACGTGTCGAAGTACGGCCTGATCTACGCCGGCGCGCAGAAGAACATCGGCCCGGCTGGCCTGACGATCGTCATCGTGCGCGACGACCTGCTCGGCCACGCGATGCCGATCACGCCGTCGGCCTTCGACTTCGCCACCGTGGCCGAGAACGAGTCGATGTACAACACGCCGCCGACGTATGCGATCTACATCGCTGGCCTCGTCTTCCAGTGGTTGAAGGACCAGGGCGGCTTGGCGACGATGGCTGAGCGCAACCGCGCCAAGGCGGCGCTGCTCTACGACTTTCTCGACGCCAGCAAGTTCTTCTCCAGTCCGGTGCAAGCCGACTGCCGCTCGCTGATGAACGTGCCGTTCAAGCTGAAGAACGAAGCGCTCGACGGCGCGTTCTTGAAGGGCGCCGAGGCCAGGGGCATGCTGCAGTTGAAGGGCCACCGCTCGGTCGGCGGCATGCGCGCGTCGATCTACAACGCGATGCCGGCCGAAGGCGTGAAGGCGCTGGTCGCCTACATGAAGGATTTCGAGCAACAACATGGCTGAGCCGTTCAAGATCCTGGTGCTGAACCAGATCGCAGCGGTCGGCCTGAAGCGCCTGCCGGCCGAGCAGTACAACGTCGGCAAGGACGTGAGCGCACCGGACGCCATCCTCGTCCGCTCGGCCGACATGCATGCGATGGACATCCCGGCCAGCGTGCGCGCCGTTGCCCGCGCCGGTGCCGGCACCAACAACATTCCGGTCAAGGCGATGAGCGCGCGCGGCGTGCCGGTGTTCATCGCGCCGGGCGCGAACGCGAATGCAGTCAAGGAGTTGGTGCTGGCCGGCATGCTGATGGCAGCGCGCAACCTGCCCGGCGCGCTGCGCTTCGTCTCATCGCTCGATGCCAAAGACGCACAGATGGACGCCAAGGTCGAAGACGGCAAGAAGGCCTTCGCCGGCTTCGAGCTCGCCGGCCACACGCTGGGCATCGTCGGCCTGGGCAAGATCGGCTGCCTGGTGGCCGACGCGGCCATCAAGCTCGGCATGAACGTGCTCGGCTATGACCCGGACATCACCGTCGATGCGGCGTGGAGCCTGCCGTCGCAAGTCAAGCGCGCGGCCAGCGTCGCCGACGTGCTGAAGAACAGCCACTTCGTCACGCTGCACGTGCCGCTCGTGGACGCGACGCGCCACCTCGTCAACGCTGACAACATCGCCTCGATGAAAAGCGGCGCCGTGCTGCTGAACTTCTCGCGCGAAGGCGTGGTCGACAACGCGGCCGTGCTGTCGTCGCTCGAACGCAAGCAGCTCGGCTGGTACGTCTGCGATTTTCCGCATGCTTCGCTCAATGCGCACCCGCACGTGCTGGCGCTGCCGCACCTGGGCGCCTCGACGCGCGAGGCCGAGGACAACTGCGCGGTGATGGTGGTCGATCAACTGCGCGACTTTCTCGAGCACGGCAACGTCGCGCGCAGCGTCAACTTCCCCGAGGTCTCGATGCACCGCGAGTCGCGCTGGCGCATCGCCATCGCCAACGCCAACGTGCCCAACATGCTCGGCCAGATCTCCACCGCGATGGCGCAGGCCGGCCTGAACATCCACAACATGGTCAACAAGAGCCGCGGCGAGGTCGCCTACACGCTGGTGGACGTGGACAGCGCGGTGGCTGCGGCGGTGCTGGCGAGACTTCAGGCGATCGAAGGGGTTCTTTCGGTACGCTACTTGCCGTCTGATTGAGAAAGTACGTACAATCCATACATACTTCAGGAGTTCGCGATGGAAGCCACGGTGGCCGAACGCGGGCAGATCACGCTGCCCAAGGAAGTGCGCGACGCACTGGGTCTGACCAAGGGCACCAAGCTCAAGGTCGAACTCGAGGGCGGGCGCATCGTGCTGCGAAAGGACGTCGGCGACGCTTTGTCGCGTGTGCGCGGCCGCTTGAAGCTGCCGCCGGGCGTGAGCACCGACGACATCATGCGCGAGCTGCGCGGGCGGGCGCCGGGCGATCCTTATCCCGAGTGGGACAAGCCGACGTCGCCGAAACGCCGATGATTGCGGTCGACAGCAACCTGCTGATCGACGTGATCGGCGACGATGCGCACGCCGGCGACGCTGCCGACCGGGCACTGCGCGCGGCGCTGTCGATGGGGCCCGTGGTGGCCTGCGACGTGGTCGTGGCCGAGGTCGTGGCCGGGCTCGGCAACGGTGCGGTCGTGATCGAATTGCTGGAGGAACTCGGCATCGACTTCCATCCGCTCGAACAGCGCTCGGCGGTGCGCGCCGGCGAGATGCAGCGCCGCTACAACGAACGTCGGCGCGCCGTCGGAGAAGCGGCCTACGGGCCACGCACGGTGCCGGACTTCCTGATCGGCGCGCACGCGCTGCTGCAATGCACCGGCCTGATCACCCGCGACGCGGGCTTCTTCCGCGACTACTTCAAGGGACTCAAAGTCATCGTCCCGAAAACTTCCTGACCCACCATCGGAACACCATGAGCCACGCTTTCGCCTCCACGCAAAAACCGCTCGGCAAGACGAGCACCCACTTCTCGCTGCCTGAGCTCGCCAAACAGTTCCCCAACGTCGCGCGCATGCCGATCTCGATGCGCATCGTGCTCGAAAGCGTGCTGCGCAACTGTGACGGCAAGAAGGTCACGCCCGAGCACGTGAAGCAGCTCGCCAACTGGAAGGCCAAGGCCGAGCGCAGCGACGAGATCCCCTTCGTCGTCGCCCGCGTCGTGCTGCAGGATTTCACCGGCGTGCCGCTGCTGGCCGATCTGGCGGCGATGCGCAACGTGGCCAAGGATCTGGGCCACAACCCGAAGACCATCGAGCCGCTGGTTCCGGTGGACCTGGTGGTCGACCACAGCGTGATGATCGACCACTTCGGCTCCAAGAAGGCGCTCGACCTGAACATGAAGCTCGAGTTCGAGCGCAATCAGGAGCGCTACCAGTTCATGAAGTGGGGCATGCAGGCGTTCGACACCTTCGGCGTCGTGCCGCCGGGCTTCGGCATCGTGCACCAGGTCAACC
>CADEEN010000136.1 GCA_902826345.1 uncultured Burkholderiales bacterium
CCATAGCGAGGTGGTCCCACTCCTTCCCATCCCGAACAGGACAGTGAAACGCCTCTGCGCCGATGATAGTGCGGGTTCCCGTGTGAAAGTAGGACATTGTCAGGCTATTATCCTAAAAAGCCCGACCAGAGATGGTCGGGGTTTTTTCCATTTCGGCTCACTGTGCCGCACTTGTCACTGCGTACGTAGTGCGCGGCGGAGAATTTTGCCAACGTTGCTTTTGGGCAGCTCGTCGCGAAACTCGATCAACTTCGGCCTTTTGTACGCAGTGAAGTTCTGCCGGCAATAGCCTGTCAAATCATCCTCGCTCAGCGAAACGTCTTTCTTGACGACGAAGAGCTTCACTGCTTCGCCGGACCTTGAATCCGGCACTCCGATGGCGGCGCACTCCAATACCCCAGGGTGCAGATTGATCACCTGCTCGATTTCGGTTGGGTAGACGTTAAAACCCGAGACCAAGATCATGTCTTTCTTGCGATCGACGATCCGTACCAAACCGCGCTCGTCCATCACACCGATATCGCCGGATTTAAAGAAACCATCGGCTGTCATCACCGCGGCGGTTTCGTCGGGTCGCTGCCAATAGCCGGCCATGACCTGAGGGCCGCGAATGCAGATCTCCCCCGGCATGCCCGCTGAGACGTTCAAGCCCGCCTCGTCGCGGATGGCAATTTCGGTCGAAGAAATCGGCAAACCGATCGTGCCGCTGAATTTTCGACTGTCGACCCGGTTCGACGTTGCTACAGGCGACGTCTCGGACAGACCGTACCCCTCGACGATAGGGCAGCCCGTGACCTTGAGCCACAAGTCGGCCGTGGCTTCCTGAACCGCCATGCCGCCGCCGTTGGATACCACCAAGCGTGAGAAGTCGAGTTTGGCGAACGCTGCATCGTTGGCCAGCGCGTTGAACAAGGTGTTTACCGCCGGGAACATGTTGATCCGGTAGTCTTGCAGCGTGCGCACGAGGCCCGCAATGTCGCGCGGATTCGGAATCAGCAAATTCATCATGCCCAGCCGCGCACCCATCAGGTAGCAGATCGTCAGCGCGAAGATGTGGTACATCGGCAGTGCGCACACCACGATGAGCTGTGAGCCGCCCACCTTGTCGAGCATCGGCTTGAACCAGGCCTCCGTCTGAACAATGTTGGCGACGACATTGCGATGCAGCAGCGTCGCCCCCTTCGACACTCCCGTGGTGCCACCGGTGTACTGAAGGAATGCGACATCGTCGGCATTCACATCGACGCGTCGAAGCGACAGTCTCGAGCCGTGCTCGCACGCGTCGGTGAAGCGCGTCACGGTGCGCGCCTCGTCGAGCGGCAGCCGGTACTCCGGCACCATCTTTTTCAGATGCCGCACCGCGAAGTTGACGAAGCGGCCTTTCCAGAAACCGAGCAGATCACCCATGCCCGCCAGCACCACGTGGCGCACGCTCGTGCGCTCGATTACCTCTTCGAGCGTCGTCGCAAAGTTCTCCAGCACGACGATGGCCTGCGCGCCCGAATCGTTGAGCTGGTGCTCCAGTTCGCGCGGCGTGTACAGCGGGTTGACATTCACCACCGCACAGCCCGCCCGCAGCACCGCGGCAATCGCCACCGAGTACTGCGGCAGATTCGGCATCATCAACGCCACGCGCGCGCCGCGTTCGATGCCCCGCGCTTGCAGCCACGCCGCGAGATCCTGCGACAGCCGATCGAGCTCGGCAAACGTCAGGCGTTCACCCATGCAGGCGCAGGCATCGCGTTTGGCGTGCTGCCGAAACGCAGTTTCCAGCACGTCGACCAAGGTCAGGTGTGGATCGATCTGCACATCTGCCGGCACGCCCTCGGGATACTCCGCCAGCCAGGGCCGCACAGGTGTCGTCGTCGCGGCCCGATCAGCAACTGCGGTGTTGTTCATGCGCCGATGCTGACCGCTATGCCGGCCTTGCAGCTACGGGAGTTGTCCTAGCCGCGCCGCCTGAGCGGGCGGCGTGCTGAACAGCGTCGCCGCCAGCGCGCGTTCACGACTGCCGATCAGACCGATGAATTCGTCGGCGCCACGCATGCCGCGGAAAGTGTCGAAGCCGGATTCGAGAAACTTATGCAACGCGGCGAGGCCCGCCGCGCGAGCCGGGCCGCGCATCAGGCGCAGGCTGTGACGCAGCAGCGGGTTGCCCGTCAGCGCGTCGAGCGCGTGCCCCACCTGCGTGAGCAAGACGATCTGCCGCTCGCGGGCGGGCGCATCGCCGCACTGCTGCCACGCCTTCGCATAGGCGGCTGCATCGACGCGTTCATCGTTCACCGCCCGCCCCATCCGGCTGTCCAGCTGTTCCGACAGCGCATGCAGCGCCGCCAGCGACTGCACCGTGCCGACCACCTCGGCCGGGAACAGCCGCACCAGCGCGGGCACGATGCGGGCGAACTGCGCGTCGCGCTGCGTGAAGTCCGAGGGGCCGTACAGCTCGTCGAGAAAGAAGTTCGAGGCGCCGGCGTAGCGCGGATGCGTCAGCAAGTCTGCATAGGTCAACTCGAAGCGGCGCTGCTGGTAGCGCTTCACTGCTTCCACGCGAGCGGCAAACGCGGCGTCGCCAGCGCGCGCCTGGCGCTCGGCGTCTACCGCTGCCAAGCCCTCGTGGATGGCTGCGCTGGCCTCGTGTTTCATCGGCGGGTGGGTAGTCGGCTGACCCTAACGGCGTTCAAGCCAATGATGCAACACTCGATGCCATGCAACGACGCACCCTGCTTCAACTGGGCGTGGCCAGTGCTGCTCTGGTGGCCATCGCCGGTGGTGGCGCTGCGCTGATGCACGAACGCGCGTGGCGCGACGGCAAGCTGTTGCCGGCCGGCCGCCGCGTCCTCGCCGCCGTGGCGCGCGCCGTGCTCGACGACAGTTTGCCCGGCGACCCGAGCGCGCAGTCCGCGGCCGTCGACAGCCACCTCTTGCGCCTGGAAACCACCGTGTCCGCGATGCCGACGCACACGCAGCGCGAAGTGGCGGACCTTCTCGCGCTGCTGGCGATGCCGCCGCTGCGCGCCACCTTTGCCGGGCTGACCGCGCCCTGGGAGCAAGCATCGGTGGCCGACGTGCAGGCGGCGCTGCAATCGCTGCGCCACTCGTCGCTGCTGCTGCGCCGTCAGGCCTACAACGCGCTGCGTGACCTGACGCATGCCGCCTACTTCGCCGACGCGTCCACCTGGCCGCTGCTGCGTTACCCCGGGCCGAGGGCGCTTGCGTGAACGCAACCGCGCCGAACAACGCCGTCGCCGACCCGATCGCCGACGGCCTGGCGCGCGGTTGGCGCGTCTTCGGTGGTGTGCATGCCGCCTCGCCAACCACACTTGAGTGCGATGTCGCCATCGTCGGCAGTGGCGCCGGTGCCGGTGTCACTGCCGAGCTGCTGAGCGCGGCAGGCTTGAAGCTCGTCATCGTCGAAGAAGGCCCATTGAAGTCGAGCCGCGACTTCAGGCAGCTCGAGTCCGAGGCCTACCCGACGCTGTACCATGAGTCTGCCGGCCGCAAGACGGCTGACAAGGCGATCAACATCCTGCAAGGTCGCTGCGTCGGCGGCTCGACCACGGTCAACTGGACGAGCTCGTTTCGCACGCCGTCGCCGACGCTGGCCTATTGGCGCGAGCACTTCGGCCTGTCGGAGTTCACCGACGACGCCTTGTCGCCTTGGTTCCTGCGCGCCGAGCAGCGTCTCAACGTCGGCCCCTGGCTGGCCGCGCCGAACCAGAACAACGAGCTGCTGCGCAAGGGCGCGCTCAAGCTCGGCATCGCCGCGGCGGCCATCCAGCGCAACGTCAAGGGCTGCTGGAATCTCGGCTCCTGCGGCCTCGGCTGTCCGACCAATGCCAAGCAGTCGATGCTGGTGACGACGATTCCCGCCGCGCTCGACCGCGGCGCGACGCTGCTCGTCGAGACCCGCGTGACGCGGCTCGAGCTGCAGCAGGGCCGCGTCGCGGCGCTGCACTGCGACGCCGTGTCGGCGAACGGTACGCCGCTGGGTGCGAGCACGCGCATCGTCGCCAAGCACGTCGTCGTCGCCGGCGGCGCGATCAACTCGCCGGCGTTGCTGCTGCGATCCAGCGCGCCCGATCCGCAGCGCCTGCTAGGCACGCGCACCTTTCTGCACCCGGTGGCGCTGTCGGCGGCGACGTTCGATCACGAAGTGGCCGGCTGGGACGGTGCCCCGCAGACGATCTACAGCGACCACTTTCTCGACCTGCATCCGATCGACGGCCCGATCGGCTACAAGCTCGAAGCGCCGCCGCTGCACCCGCTGATCTTCGTCACCTCGATCGGCGGCTTCGGGCGCCAGGCCGCCGCCAGCTTCGCGCAGTTTCCGAACACGCATGCGTTGCTGGCGCTGTTGCGCGACGGCTTCCACGCCGAGTCCGCCGGTGGCCGCGTCACGTTGCGCAAGGACGGCTCGCCCGAACTCGACTACCCGCTGACGCCTTTCGTTATGGACGGCGCGCGCCGCGCGCTGCTGTCGATGGCCGAGTTGCAGTTCGCGGCCGGCGCAAAACAAGTGTTGACCGGTCACGAGCTGGCGCCGATCTACACGAGTTGGCAGCAGGCCAAGGCCAGCATTCCCACGCTGCCGATGCAGCCGCTGCTGACCAAGCTCGTCACCGCGCATGTGATGGGTGGCTGCGGCATGGCGGCCGATCCGGCGCGCGGCGCCGTGCGGCCCGACGGCGTGCACTGGCAGATCGACAACCTGTCGGTGCACGACGGCTCGCTGTTCTCGACGAGCATCGGCGCGAATCCGCAGCTGTCGGTCTACGGCATCGTCAACAAGCTGGCGACGCAACTGGCCAAGCGCCTGACGGGCCGCGACGTGCTTCTCGGCAGCGCCGCCTGACAACGCAAGATGGTCGCCAGGCTGCAACGCACCACCGTCTTTCTGCTGTGGACCGTGTCGTTGCTGTGGTTCGGCACGCAGGCCATCGAGGGCCATTGGGTCGCCGCGATCATCGGCGGATTGCTGCTCATGAACTTGCAGCAACTCTTGCTCGCCGTCGAGTTCTTCATCCTGATCCCGCTCGTCAATCGCGGCGACGCCGCGCCGCGGCCGACCTTCCTGCAACTGCTGTGTGCCTGGTGGCGCGAGTCGCTGACGGCGCACCACGTCTTCGGCTGGCAGCAGCCGTTTCGCTCGCGCGCGCACGCGGACACGCTCGATGCCGCGGTGCCCGGCCAGCGGGCCGTCGTGCTGGTGCACGGCTTCTTCTGCAACCGCGGTGTGTGGAACCGATGGGTGCCGGCGCTGCGTGCAGCGGGCGTGCCGCACATCGCGCCGGTGATGGAGCCGCCGTTCGCCGGCATCGACAGCAACGTCGCCACGATCGACGACGCCATCGTGCGCGCCACGCAAGCCACCGGTCTGCCGCCGCTGGTGGTCTGCCACAGCATGGGCGGGCTGGCCTTGCGCGCGTGGTGGCGCGCTCACCCGGCGTCGGCGGCTTCGCGCGTGCACAGCGTCATCACCATCGCCAGCCCCCACCAGGGCACCTTCACGGCGCAACTGGCCCACGGCGACAACGCCCGCCAGATGCGACGCAACAGCGCCTGGTTGCGCGCGCTGGCCGATGACGAAAGCGACGGCCGCCGACGCCACTTCACCTGTTTCTACAGCCACTGCGACAACATCGTCATGCCGGCGTCCACCGCGGTGCTGCCTGGCGCCGACAACCGCCACATCGACGGCATGCCGCACATCGCGCTGGTCTATTCGCCCGAGGTCTGGGCCGAGGTGCTACGGCGCGTCAAGCCGCGCGCGTCGTCGTGATCACGACTTGGCCAGCACGCCGCGCCGCATCTGATCCAACTCGATGCTTTCGAACAGCGCCTTGAAGTTGCCTTCGCCGAAGCCTTGATCGCCTTTGCGCTGAATGAACTCGAAGAAGATCGGCCCCAACTGGTTCTCGGAAAAGATCTGCAGCAGCAGCTCCCCGGCCTTGCCGTCGATGAGGATCTTTCGCTGCTTCAGCTCGGCCACGTTCTCACCGTGGCCGGGGATGCGCTTGTCCACCAGCTCGTAGTAGGTGTCGATCGTGTCGAGCAACTTCACACCCGCCGCGCGCAGCGCATCGACGGTCTTCGGCAAATCGGTCGAGCCGAGCGCGATGTGCTGGATGCCTTCGCCGGCGTACTTGTCCAGGTATTCCTGGATCTGACCCGCCTTCTCGTTGCCTTCTTCGTTGATCGGAATCCTGATCTTGCCGCAGGGGCTGGTCATCGCCTTGCTCTTCACACCGGTGACCTGGCCCTCGATATCGAAGTAGCGGATCTCGCGGAAGTTGAACAGCCGCTCGTAGAAGCCCGCCCACTCGGCCATGCGGCCACGGTGCACGTTGTGCGTCAGGTGATCGATGTAGTGCAGGCCGTGCCCCGGCGTGTCGAGCGCGTCGCCGCGCACGCCGGCCAGCGGCTCGAAGTCGACATCGAAGAAACCGATGTTGCCGATGTCGCCCGGCTGCGCGCCGTTCTTGCCGCGCCACTTGTCGACGAAGTAGATCAGCGAGTCGCCGATGCCCTTGATCGCCGGGATGTTCAGCTCGCCCGGCCCCGCGACGCCCGCATAGCCCCAGGCGCCGAGCGACAGCGCGCGCTCGTAGGCCGCCTTGACATCGTCGACGCGAAACGCGATCGCGCAGATCGACGGCCCATGCAGCCGGGCGAAGCGCTGCGCGAACGAATCGGGTTCGGCGTTGACGATGAAGTTGATGCCGCCCTGGCGGTACAGCACGACGTTCTTGTGGCGATGTCGCGCGATCGGCTTGAAGCCCATGCGCGCGAACAGCGCGCCCATGGCGGCCGGATCGGGCGCCGCGTACTCGATGAACTCGAAGCCGTCGGTGCCCATCGGGTTGTCCCAAGGCGTGAATTGCATGGTCGGCCTCCTGAATGCAGTTGCTGCTGCGGTGAACAGGGGCGAACTTTAATCCCGCGCGTCTTCTCAGCGCTCGTCGATCTCGCGCAGCAACTTCAGCGCCGACGCGCTCGACAACTGCAGCAGCGCAGCGACGGCGGCCACGTCGTCGGGCAGCGCGGCGTTGTCCCAGCCCAGCGCCGAGTGACGCGCCACGCGCACGGCGAGCAGCACGTTGCGCACCTGCGATGCTTCGGCGTGCGCGTCGTCGTCGAGCCGGATCAACAGGGCCGGCAGGCGCCAGGTTTTCATCAGCGCCTGCTGCAACGCAGACAGCTCGACGCCGAGCACGGCGAGCTGCGCCTGCGAAGAGCGCAGCGCCGCATCGGCCGCCTGGCAGCGTGCGATCTGCAGCGCCAGGTCCGGCGCATGGCACCACAACAGCAACTCGGCAAAGTCGTGCAGCAGCGCGGCTTCGTGCAGCACGGCGGCATCCGGGTCGAAGCGCTGCGCCGCAAAGCCGAGCGCGAAACGCGCCGCGCGGTGAGAGCGCTCGATCACGGCGTGTGCGCCCGCCAGCGCGTCGGGCCGGTCGCCGAGCAGCGCTTCGATCGTCACCAGCGACGAGAAGCTGCGAAAGAACGGGCCGATGCCCAGCAGCACCAACGCCGCCGTCACCGTCTCGACGTCGGTCTCTCGGCGGCTCACCGTGCCGACATGCGACAGCAGCTTGAGCGTCATCAGCGGATCGGCGCCGATCGACTCGGCAATGGTGTGTGCATCGACTGCGTCCTCGTGGTCGATCAACTCGTCGATCGCCGCCGCCGTGCCCGCCATCACCGGGATCGGCGCGGCGCGAAAGTGCGCCACCCAGGCCGCCAGGGTCGGCAGCGCGGCGTGCAGGCGTTTCGGGGTGGTGGTGTTCATGACGGCAGCTCGTCCGTCGTTATCGGCGCTGCGATGCGGCGCTTGAGCCGCGATCAGAAGCTCAGCATCAAACCGCGGCTGGCGTCGACCTGCCCATGCAGCGTTTCGAGGTAAGCGGCGCGCATCGCTTCGGCGCCGCGACGCGACTCGATCGTCAGCCACGGCGTCGCACTTGCGGTGGCGCGGACGAGGAACGCCGTCCACGCGCTGTCGATCTGCGCCAGCAAGCCGGCGCGGCCGAGTCCCTGCGGCGGCGGCGCACTGCGCTTGTGCAATTGCGCCGGCGCGAAGAACAACTGCGGCTTCGGCCCCGGCAAGCCGCCGCCCGAGCCGAGCGCTGCGTGGTGCGTGCCGCCGACCGAGCAGCTATAGGTCAAGCGGTCTCGCCAGTGCGTGTGCACGGTGCGGCGAAACGCAGCGTCACCGGCGAAGTCGATGTACAGCGTCGGCTCGGCAGACGACAGCGAGGCCAGCGCGTCGTAGTCGATGACGTCGTCATACAGGCCCAGGCTCGACGCAAAGGCGCGCCGTGAGGGCGATGTCGCGCCGACGATGCAACTCACGCCCGGCCGTTGCTTCAGGCAAAACGCCGTCGCGTACGCCGTTTTGCTCGACGCCGAGGACAACAGCATCGTCGCCGCGCCGAAGTCGTTTTCCTGCCGCATGAAGTCGGCGATCAGCCACGCGGTGGCGAACAGCGGCCGCAGCACGGCGATCTCGCCTTCGCGCTCGGCTTCCATCGGCAGCGCGCGCTGGTAGCGGTTGTAGATGGCCGGCAGGTCGGCGCGGTGCGCGCTCGCGTCGGTGAAGCCGTGGCCGCTCACCGACGCCGGACGCAGCGCCGCGTGCGTGGCCATCGGCCAGTAGCCGTAGAAGCGCTCACCCGCAGCGATGCCGTCGCAGGCCGATGCCTCGACGACCGCGAAGCCCCACACGGGGATGCAGCCCCAACCGTCGGCGGCGGGGAAGAAGCGCCAGTAGTGCATCGAGTCGCCGAACACCGCATAGGTGATGTTGTTGGCGGTGAAGGCGAAGTGTTCGACCCGCAAATGCACTTCGCCCGCGGCCGGCGACAGGCTGGTGTCGAAGCTGTCGATGCGCGTCGTCGACAAGTCGCTGCGTTGCACGAGGAAGGTGTGGCCCGTGGTCATGGCGATGAGCTCTCCGGTGCGAGGGGCGGCCCCCGCGGCAAGCGTAACTCGCCGCGGGGGCCGCTGCCGCGTCACAGGCGGCTCACGCCGGGCAGCAAACCGACCAGCTGGCCATCGACGTAGAGGGCGCCTTCCAGCGCACCGGCTTCGGCGTGGTACTCGACACGGGGCAGCACCTCGTCGAGCGGCTGCGACGCCGCGGGTTGCGCGGCGAGCTGGCGCGCCAGACGCTGCAAGCCGAGGCTGGCGCCGTGCAGCGCGGCGGCGGCGGCATGACGCAGCACGCTGGGGCGGGCGGGCAAATAAACATGGGGGCTCATGGCATTTCTCCTGGCGGCGCCGTGGCCGCGTTCAAAAGTTCATCTGTGGTGGGGCGGCCGTTCCTTGACGGTCATGCGGTCGAGTTCGCGGCGCAACTCGCGCGTGCTCTTCTGCCGTTGCGCGCCGCCGGACGGGCCGTGCGCGCCGGCTTGGCGCAGCCGCGCCGGTCGCACGAAGGGGTTGCGCGGCGCGACGCGGGGCAAAGTGATCTTCATCGTCGGACTCCTGTGATTCGGTCGGTTCAATCGGTGGGCGAAAAAGCAAAAGGCCCGGGGCATTGCTGCACCGGGCCTGTGGCCGAACCGCTGCGAAGACTAGGTCGTGGCAGCGATGCCGGCTGGCGCCCCGGGCAGGGCGAGGTTGTGGAACGCGCTGGCCATGCGCAGCACGCGCTGGCGGCAGGCAGAGCGGGCGGTGGCGGTCATGCGTTGCATCGGTGGGTGGGTGAATCGGGCGGCGTCACTGTGAAGGCACGAAGGTGTTTTTCAACAGCTTGCGCAGATGATAAACGAAGCGTTATCTTGCGCAAGTGATTTTTCTCCCTAGAACAAGGGCAGAGTGTCAGCGTTTGTTCTTCGGCTTCAGCGGTGCGACACCGCTCTGCGACTTCAGCCACAGCGCATGCGTGTCCTCGTCGCGCTTGACGGCGCGCGCGCTCGGCTCGGGCTTGGCCGGCGTGCCCGGCATCAGCACCTCGCCGAGCAGGTCCAACAGGCGCGTGCGCGCGCGCTGCGGGTGGCGGCGGTAGTAGGTCAGCACCAGGCCGACGA
>CADEEN010000137.1 GCA_902826345.1 uncultured Burkholderiales bacterium
CTGCACCTGCACCTGCACCTGCACCTGCACCTGCACCTGCACCTGCACCTGCACTCACACCTGCACTCACACCTGCACTCACACCTGCACCACCACCGCCGCCTGAGCCAGCACCGGCGCCATCGCCGCCGACGCAAGCAGCCGCGCCGTCGGCACAGCCTCCCGCTGCGCCACCGCCGCCCGCGCCGCAGCCGCGCGCAGCACCGGAGCCGCCACCCGTGGCCCGCGCGGTGGCGCCGCCCGCGCCCGCGCCCGCGCCCGCCGCGGCGGCCGAGCCGCGCGTGCCGTCGTTGAACGAACTGCCGGCCGATGTGCGCGCCGGCCTGCCGCCACTGGCAATCAGCGGTTCGGTGTTCTCACCGACGCCGTCGGCGCGCATGCTCTTCATCAACGGTCAGGTGCTGCGCGAAGGCGAGGCGGTGGCCGATGGCGTGCTCGTCGAGCGCATCGGCGCCTCGGCCAGCGTGCTGTCGGCACGCGGCCAGCGCTTCCAGATCAGGCACTGATCTCGCGGCCGATGTCGTGGTACAGCGCGAGGTAGCGCTCGGCGGCGGTGTTCCAGCCGAAGCGCTGCGCCATGCCGCGCTTGCGCACCTCGCGCCAATCGCGCGGCCGTGACCAGAGCGTGAACGCGCGGCGCAGCGCGCGCGTCAGGTCATCGGCCTCGAAGCGCTCGAAGACGAAGCCGGTGGCGCACTCGTCGGCCAGGTCTTCGAGCGTGCAATCGATCACCGTGTCGGCCAGGCCACCGGTGCGCCGCACCAGCGGCAGGCTGCCGTAGCGCAGCGCGTACATCTGCGTCAGGCCGCAGGGCTCGAAGCGCGACGGCACGAGCGTGACATCGCTGGCGGCGAAGATGCGGTGCGACAGCGCCTCGTCGTAGCCCTGGCGCAGGCAGACATGGCGCGGATGTTTCTTCGCCGCCGCGCGAAACGCGTCTTCGAGCGCCGCGTCGCCGCTGCCGAGCACCACGAGTTGACCACCGCGCTCGACCAGCCTGTCGATCGAGCCGACGAGCAGTTGCAAACCCTTCTGTTCGGTCAGCCGGCTGACGGCGGTGAACAGCGGCGCGCTGTCCTGCGCGTCGAGGCCGCACTCCTGCTGCAACGCGGCCTTGCACTGCGCCTTGCCGGCGATGCGCTGCGCTGAAAAGTGCGCAGCGATCAGCGCGTCGTGCGCCGGGTCCCAGACCGCGTCGTCGACGCCGTTCAGGATGCCGCTGACCGCCGCGCTGCGCTCGCGCAGCAAGCCGTCGAGGCCGGCGCCGAGTTCGTGCGTCTGGATTTCGCGCGCGTAGGTCGGGCTGACGGTGGTCACGCGGTCGGCGTAATGCAGGCCGGCCTTCATGAACGAGAGCTGGTCGTGGAACTCGACGCCCTGCACGCCCCAGGCGTCGGCCGGCAGGCCGAGCTCGGCGAACGCCGCGCGCGCGAAGACACCCTGGAAGGCCAGGTTGTGGATCGTGAAGACGCTGCCGGCGCGGCTCTTGTGGCTGCGCCGCGCAAAGGCGTTGTAGGCACAGGCCAGGCCGGCATGCCAGTCGTGCGCATGCAGCACCTGCGCCTGCCACGCCGGGTCGATGCCCTGGGCCAGGCGCGCCGCGGCCAGGCCGAGCAAGGCGAAGCGGCGCGGGTTGTCGGCGAACGGGTGGCCGCTGCCGTCGCCATAGGGCGTGCCGGCGCGCGCGTACAGCGCGTCGTGGCGCAGCAGGACGACGGGCACGTCGGCCAGCGACGGCGCATCGAGCCGGCCTTCGACCAGCTCGGCGGCGGCGCCGCCCCACGGCGGCTGCACACTGCCGACGGGTTTGGCATCGCGCAACACCGTGGTCAGCGCCGGCAAGCCGGGCAACAACACGCGCGCATCGGCTCCGGCGGCGCGCAGGGCCGCAGGCAGTGCGCCGATCACGTCGGCCAGGCCGCCGGTCTTGACGAAGGGATAGATCTCGGCGCCGACGTGCAGGACGCGAGTCATGTCAGCGGTCCATCGCGCTGCGCGCCACCCGCGGCGCGTGAAACAGCAGCAGGCTCGTCCAAGCGAACGCCGCGGATCGGGCTTTGCCCGGCCGCTGGCGTTGCCCCCTCGAGGGGGAGGCGGCGAAGCCGCTTCGGGGGGGGATTCATTCAGCCCGGCGCTCGGCCCGCCCTGCCTTCATTTCAAGCGGGCAAGCATCTCGCGCGTGATCAGCACGACGCCGTCATCGGTGCGCTCGAAGCGCTCGGCATCGGCCACCGGGTCTTCGCCGACCACAAGGCCTTCGGGCAGCTCGCAGCCGCGGTCGAGGACGACCTTCTTCAGCCGGCAGTTGCGCTCGATCGTCACGCTGGGCAGGATCACCGCATCTTCGATGTTGCAGAACGAGTGCACGCGCACGCTCGAGAACAGCACCGAGTTGACGACATGCGAGCCGCTGACGATGCAGCCGCCGGAGACCATGGTGTTGACCGCCATGCCGTGCATGCCGTTCTTGTCGGCGATGAACTTGGCAGGCGGCAACTGGCGCTGGTAGGTCCAGATCGGCCAGTCGGTGTCGTAGATGTCGAGCTCAGGGTTGATCGACGCCAAGTCGAGGTTGGCCGACCAGAAGGCGTCGATGGTGCCGACATCGCGCCAGTACGGCGGCGCGCCGTTGGGGTTGACGATGCAGCTCTTCGAGAACGAATGCGCCAGCGCGCGGCCTTCGGCCACGGCGCGCGGGATCACGTCCTTGCCGAAGTCGTGGCTCGACTGCGGGTTGGCGAGGTCGTCTTCGAGCAGTTTGTACAGGTACTCGGCGTCGAAGACGTAGATGCCCATGCTGGCCAGCGACAGCGTCGTGCTGCCGGGCATCAGCGGCGGCTCGGCCGGCTTCTCGACCCAGCTGGTGATGCGCCAGTCGTCGTTCACGGCCATCACGCCGAAAGCGGTGGCCTCCTGCCGCGGCACCTCGATGCAGCCGACGGTGCAGCCGGCGCCGCGATCGACATGGTCCTTCAGCATCAGCGAGTAGTCCATCTTGTAGATGTGGTCGCCGGCCAGGATGACGACGTACTCCGGCTTCGAGCCCTGGATGATGTCGAGGTTCTGGTAGATCGCGTCGGCGGTGCCGCGGTACCAGTGCTCCTCGTCGACGCGCTGCTGCGCCGGCAGCAGATCGACCACCTCGTTCATCTCGGCGCGCAGGAAGCTCCAGCCGCGCTGCAGATGCCGCAACAGCGAGTGCGACTTGTACTGCGTGACGACGCCGATGCGGCGCAGCCCCGAGTTGACGCAGTTCGACAGCGCGAAGTCGATGATGCGGAACTTGCCGCCGAAGTACACCGCCGGCTTGGCGCGTTTGTCGGTCAACTGTTTCAGGCGTGAACCGCGGCCTCCGGCCAGCACCAGGGCCACCGTACGGCGAACGAGTTGGTGCGGTTGCTGCATGGCGGCGCTCGGGCTGACTGCTGACATGGCGTTGGCTCCTGTTTGGCGCCGATTCTGCGCCTGCGGCCGCGATGGCCCATACGGGATTAAACGGGATTCGCCGCTACCATCGCCCCCTCCCTCACGATTCACACAGGAGCAGACCATGGGATTGATGTCTTTCATCAAGGATGCGGGTGAAAAACTGTTCGGCATCGGCGAGGCCAAGGCCGCCGAAGCCGCCGTCAAGTCGGCGCCGACGCCGGAGAACGTCGCCGCGATGAGCGCGGCGGCCGGCAAGGCGATCGCCGACTACATCGAAACGCAAGGCCTCGAGGTCGGCGGACTGAACGTGTCGTTCGATGCGCCGTCGGGCGTGGTGGCCGTGGCCGGCACGGTAGCCGATCAGGCGACCAAGGAGAAGGTGCTGCTGTGCTGCGGCAACGTCTCCGGCGTGGCCTCGGTCAACGACATGCTCGTCGTCGAAGCGCCCGAGCCCGAGTCGCGCTGGCACACCGTGGTCAGCGGCGACACGCTGTCGAAGATCGCCAAGACGATGTACGGCGACGCGATGAAGTACCCGCTGATCTTCGAGGCCAACAAGCCGATGCTGAAGCACCCGGACAAGATCTATCCGGGGCAGTTGCTGCGCGTACCGCCGGCGTGATGCGCGCCGTGGTGTTCGCCGCGGCCGTGGCGATGGCTGCGACGTCGACCGCGACTTCGGCCCGCTCCGACAATGACAGCGCGGCCGAGGCACAGGCCCAGTTGCGCCGCGGCGGCTACACGCTCGTGTCGACCGACGCGGACGGCCGTCGCCAGTGGCGCTACTGGTGGAACCCGAAGCGGCATGACTGCCGGCTCCTCACGCTCGACCGCGACCGCCTCGCCAGCAGCGTGCTGACGAGCGAGACGGACTGCGGGCAGTGGCGCGAGAGCTCGCGCACGAGCGACCCGGGCCGCACGGCCATTGCCGCGGCGAAGTTGCTGCGGGTGGACTCGCTGTTGCATCGCTCGCACGAGCGAAACATCAAGCAGTACGACCAGGTGGGCGAGGTAGCGCACTTCGAACGCGGCTACCGCGACGGGCGCGATGGGCGCGATGGGCGCCGCGGCGACGCGCGCAGCGGCGGCCGTGCCTACGCCGACGGCTACGGCGCCGGGGAACGTAAGCGCGACACCACCGTGCGCCCGCCAGTTGTGCCGCCGGGCGGCGGCGGCGTGTTTCCGCCCGGCGTCAGGCCGGTGCAGCCGGTGTCGCGCCCGCACGATCTGGCCGGGCGCTCGACCCGCGAGTTCGAACCCGCGATGCAGGCCATGGGCTATCAGCGTTGGTCGAGCGGCAGCACGCAGTCCGGCGATGTGGTGTCGGTATGGCGGGGGCCCAATTCGCCGAGCGAGTGCGTCCGGGTGTGGGTGCGTGGCGCCCTGGTGCAGCAGATCCTCGACGCCAACGAGGACGAGTGCCGGGTCGCCAAGAGCCGCTGACGCGCAGCCGCGCCGACGCTGTGCTTCCGCTACGCCGCCATGTGCGCTTCGCTCCGTAGCGGGCGCGTGCGCGACGGCGAGCGGTGCTGATCGGCGGCAACGACCGCTACCGCTCAGTCTGCCCGCGCTGCTTCTACAGTGACGCCGAGGATGCAGCGATAGCGCCAAGCTTGTTCGGACAAGTGGCCATCAGCTCGCCCATCCGCACCGCCCCACCCGGCCGCCACGCCGCGTCGAATGCCAGCGGCCCCGGTGGCAACAGCAGCACCACTGTCGAGCCGAGCAGGAAGCGGCCCATCTCGTCGCCCTGCTTCAACATCACCGCCTGCTCGCCGTCGTAGCGCCAGTCGCGCACGGCGCCGGGCCGCGGCGGGTTGACGACGCCGTGCCAGACGGTGGCCATGCTGCCGACGATGGTGGCGCCGACCAGCACCAGCACCCACGGGCCGCGTGCATCGTCGAAGACGCAGACCACGCGTTCGTTGCGGGCGAACAGGCCGGGCACACCGCGTGCCGTCGTCGGGTTGACGGAGAACAGATCGCCCGGCACGTGGATCATGCGGCGCAGCCGGCCGTCGCGCGGCATGTGGATGCGGTGATAGTCCTTCGGCGCGAGGTAGAGCGTGGCGAAGTGGCCGTTGAGAAATGGCCGCGCGAGGTCGGCGTCGCCGCCGACCAGCGCCTGCACGGTGTAGCTGTGGCCCTTGGCCTGCAGGATCGCGTCGCCGTCGATGGCGCCGAACTGGCTGATCGCGCCATCGACCGGATTGACCCAATCGGCAGCAGCCTGCGGTCGTGCGCCGGGCGCGAGAGCGCGGGTGAAGAAGTCGTTGAAGGTCGCATAGGCCGCAGGATCGGAGTTCGCGGCCTCGGCCATGTTGACGCGGTAGCGATCGATGAACCAGCGAATGAGGCGCGTCGTCAGGGTGCCGCCGCGCGCGCCCGCAATCTTGCCGGCGAGCATCGTCAGCGCCTGCTTGGGCAGCAGGTACTGCGGCAGGACCGCCATGCGGTCCGAGACGATCGGGCCGAGTGCGTCGGTGGGATCTGGCATCGAGCGCGCTATCTCAAAGCCGGCAGTTCCCGCAGCGCTTTGATCGCACCGTAGCCGATCGCCGCGCCGAACCGTTTCGCAAAGCGCTCGGCCAGGTTGTCGTGCGTCGTGTAGTCGATGATCTCTTCGGCCTTGATCACTTCGCGGGCGATGAAGTCGAGGTTGCCGACCTTGTCCACCAGGCCGAGCCGGATGGCTTCTTCGCCGTTCCAGAACAGGCCGGAGAACATCTCCTTGCTCTCCTGCAGCTTGGGGCCGCGGCCGTCTTTCACCACGGTGATGAACTGCTGGTGGATCTGGTCGATCATCGCCTTGGCATAAGCGGTCTGTTTTTCGTTCTGCGGCGAGAACGGATCGAGCATGCCCTTGTTCTCGCCGGCGGTGAGCAGGCGCCGCTCGACGCCGAGTTTTTCCATCGTGCCGGTGAAGCCGAAGCCGTCCATCAAGACGCCGATGCTGCCGACGAGGCTGGCCTTGTCGACGTAGATTTCGTCGGCGGCGACGGCGATGTAGTACGCGCCCGAGGCGCAGATCTCCTCGACCACCGCATAGACCTTCTTGCCGTGCTTGGCCTTCAGGCGCTTGATCTCGTCGTTGACGATGCCGGCCTGCACCGGGCTGCCGCCGGGCGAGTTGATGCGCATCACGATGGCCTGCGCGGCCTTGTCCTCGAACGCGTTCTTCAGCGCGGCGACGATGCGCTCGGCGCTGGCCTCGCCCTCGGGCGCAATCTCGCCGCGCACCTCCACCAGCGCGGTGTGCGGCAGGCCCGTCGCGGTGACGTTGTTGCGCGCCGCGAACAAGCCCCACAGCAGCGCAAGCACGACGCCCAGCCACGCCAGGCGAAAGAAGATGCGCCAGCGGCGCTCGCTGCGCCGGTCCTGCAGCAGCGCGCCGGCAACGCTGGCCAGCGAGGCCTCGATCGAGGAGCGCGGTGTCGTCGATGCCGCGCCGGCGGTCGGCGGCGGTGGCGAGGGCGGCGGCGTGGTCGGTGCGAAATCGTCGGAGGGGTTCATGGCGAAGGGTGTCCTGCAGTGGAGGCCGCGTCGTCGAACGACAGCGGCGCGATGTCGCGGCAAGGATACCAACGGACCTCGCCGTCACGCTCGCTGACGGTTATCGGCATCAAGCGGCCGCGGCCGCAGGGGCCGCCGAGGCAATGCCCGCTGGCGGGCGAGTACTGCGCACCGTGCACGGCGCAGACGATCGTCGTGCGTTGGGCGTCGAGGAACTCGCCCGGGTTCCAGTCGAGCTCCGTCGGCACGTGGGCGCAGCGGTTGATGTAGGCGACGACGTTGCCGTCGATGCGCAGCGCGAAGGCGCGCGCCGGCTGTCGCCACAGCATGACGTCGAAGACGACGCCCTTGCCGCGCTCTTGCAACTCGTCGCTGCGACACAGGAATTGAGGCTCAGGCATTTGCCAGCAACCAATCGTGCAGCTCGCGCGTCGAGTGCGCCACGTGCAGCGGACCGAACGCGGCAAACGTCCCATGCTCGTGCGCGCCGAACGACACCGCCACGCTCGGCGTGCCGGCATTGCGCGCCAGCAGCAGGTCATGCGTGGTGTCGCCGATCATCAGCGTGCGCTCGGGCGCCGCGCCGAGTTCGCGCATCAGCTCGTGCAGCATCAACGGGTCGGGTTTCGACGCCGTTTCATCGGCGGTGCGTGTGCTGTCGAACAAGCCTTTGAGTTGCGAGTGTGCCAGCGCCTCGTCGAGGCCGCGGCGGCCCTTGCCGGTGGCCACGGCCAGCCGGTGCTCGCGCGCCTTCAAGGCTTGCAGCATGTCGAGCGTGCCGGGAAACAAGCTCAGCTCGTGCTGGCTGGCGAAGTAATGGTGGCGGTAGCGTGCGCCGAGTTCGGGGTAGCGCGCTTCGGGCAGATCGGGCGCGACGTGGCGCAGCGCATCGCCCAGGCCGAGGCCGATGACGTAGGCGGCATCAGCGTCGCTCGGCACTACAGCGCCGACATCGGCGCAGGCGTTCTGAATGCAGCGCACGATCAGCGCGGTGGAGTCGAACAGCGTGCCGTCCCAATCGAAGACGACGAGATCGAATGTTTTCTTCACAGGTGTTCCAGAAGCTGCGTGCACTCTATCGGCAACGGCGCACCGAGCGCGACGCGCTCGGCGCTGGCCGGGTGATCGAAGGCGAGATGCTTCGCATGCAGGAACATGCGCGCGAAGCGGTGCTCGCCGCGCGCCAGCAGCCGGTTGGCAGCGAAGTCGCCGTACTTCGGGTCGCCGACGATGGTGTGGCCCTCGTGCGCGAGATGCACGCGGATCTGGTGCGTGCGGCCGGTCTTCAGCGTCACGTCGAGCAGGGTGTGCTGCTCGAACTGTCGCGCCACCTTGACCAGCGTGATCGAGCGCCGCGCATCCGAGTTGTCCGCGTTCACCGCGCGCACACGGCGCTCGCCTTGCGCATCGAGCGTTTTCAGCAAGGCCACGTCGATGACCTTCTTGTTCGCCGGCCAGATGCCGTTGACCAGCGCCGCGTAGATCTTCACCGTGCCGCGCTCGCGGAACTGATCCTGCACGTTCGTCAGCGCACTGCGCTTCTTGGCCAGCAGCAGCACACCGGAGGTTTCCTTGTCGAGTCGGTGCACAAGCTCCAGAAACTTCGCCGCCGGCCGCGCGCGACGCAACTGCTCGATGACGCCGAAAGCGACGCCCGAGCCGCCGTGCACCGCCACGCCGGCCGGCTTGTCGATCGCCAAGAGGTGCTCGTCCTCGAACAGCACGGCAAATTCGCGCGGCGGCGCGGCAGCGGCTTCGGCGTTCGGCTCGGCCATCCGCACCGGCGGCACGCGAACTTCGTCGCCGAGCACGAGGCGCGTATCCGCCGCCGCCCGACCCTTGTTGATGCGCACCTCTCCGGAGCGGATGACGCGGTAGACATGCGTCTTCGGCACGCCCTTCAACACCCGCAGCAGGAAGTTGTCGAGCCTTTGGCCTTCGCTACCCTCATCGACGACCAGCCGTTGCACTTGCGGACCGGGTTTGGCCCCTATAATCGTTTCGACCACGTTGTTGCCGTAAGTGCTTGATTCGCTATGAGTTTAGCGGCCGCACCACGAAGCGCGTGGAGGTGATGCGACACGCGCAACGTGCCGCGGGCCGCGGTTCCAGAGTGACCCGGCAGCCGCGCGACGCGAGTGGCAGAGAAACACGAATCCAACCTTCGGCCGGCGTTGCGCCGGCCGCGACAGAAGAACAAGGTTTTGTGGTGCAGGCTTTCCCGCCTGCATCCGCGTCTAGCCACCGGATCATGCTGTTCCCGCCCGCTTTGACCCACGACCCGTGCGCACACGATGCGCCGCGGGGCCGGTCGGCCGTGCGCGACCGGCGGCCCGCCCCGGCTGACGCGCACGCGCCAACGCCAACGCCGCGCTGATTCTTCGCTTCACAGCGAGCGATCCAAGCGCAGCCGCGGTCCAGGGCGGTTCCTTGGTAGGTTTCGCGCTTCTCGTGCATCGATGTGGTGAAGACCGATGTATGGAGAACACATGAAGCGCATGCTGATCAACGCGACGCAGCCCGAAGAGCGTCGCCTGGCGATCGTCGATGGCCAGAAACTGCTCGACTTCGAAACCGAGATCGAAGGCCGCGAGCAACGCAAGGGCAACATCTATAAGGCGGTGGTGACGCGCGTCGAGCCGTCGCTCGAAGCCTGCTTCGTCGATTACGGCGAAGACCGTCACGGCTTCCTGCCGTTCAAGGAAATCTCGAAGGCGTATTTCAAGGAAGGCGTCTCGGTTCGCGACGCCAAGATCCAGGACGTGCTGTCCAACGGCTCCGAACTGCTGGTGCAGGTGGAAAAAGAAGAGCGCGGCAACAAGGGTGCGGCGCTGACGACCTTCGTCTCGCTGGCCGGCCGCTATCTGGTGCTGATGCCCAACAACCCGCGCGGCGGCGGCGTCTCGCGCCGCATCGAGGGTGAAGACCGCGAGGAGCTGAAGGAGAACCTCGACGCGCTCGAGTACCCCAAGGGCATGTCGCTCATCGCGCGCACCGCCGGCATCGGCCGCAGCGCGCCCGAGCTGCAGTGGGACCTGA
>CADEEN010000138.1 GCA_902826345.1 uncultured Burkholderiales bacterium
CGCTGCGAGGCATCTCCAGCTCGTCGGCGATCTGCGCCATCGGCAGCCCGTCCGGGTGCTGCGCCAGCAACTCGAGGATGGCCAGGCCGCGGTCGAGACCCTGGTTCATGAGCGCTTGCGCCGCGGCATGAATCCCATGATACGGAACACGATTCCTCTGCGGAACGGCGTTGTCGCCGGCGGCCGAATACTCGCGCCGCGCTGCATGCGGCTTCGGCCCTGCAGCGCAGCCCGCAACCTCTTACAGAGCCTTTCGCCCATGACGAAAACCACCTCCACCCTCCTCGCCGCCTGCCTGGCGCTGGTAACGCTGCACCTGCCCGCAGCCGCGCAAGACATTCAGGAACGCACGATCAAGATCGGCCACCTGAACAACACCGATCACCCGACCAGCACGGGGGTGAAGAAGTTCGCCGAGATCGTGGCGGCAAAGAGCGGCGGCAAGATCAGGGTCCAGGAATTCGCCAGCAGCCAGCTGGGCAACGAGCTGCAGCAGCAAGCGGCGATGCAAGGCGGCGTGCAGGAAATGCTGGTCGCCTCGACGACGTCGCTGGCCGGCATCGTCAAGGAGTTCGGCCTCTTCGACTTCCCGTTCCTGTTCAGCAATGCCAAGCAGGCCGACGCCATGGTCGACGGCCCGTTGGGCAAGATGCTCGGCGCCAAGCTGGCGGACAAGGGCGTGGTCGTGCTCGGCTTCTTCGACCTGGGTTTTCGCAATGTCACCAACAGCAAGCGGCCGATCACGAAGGGCGAGGATCTGGAGGGCCTGAAGCTGCGCGTGATCCCGAACCCGGTGTTCCTGGAGACCTTCAAGGCCTTCAACGCCAACCCGACCCCGATGCCGTTCGCCGAGCTCTACGGCGCGCTCGAAAGCAAAGCGGTCGACGGCCAGGAGAACCCGTATGCGGTGATCCTGTCGAGCAAGTTGTACGAGGTGAACAAGTACGTCAGCGGCACCAATCACGTCTATGCGACCAATCCGGTGCAGATCAGCAAGCGCTTCTGGGACAAGCTGTCGCCGGTGGAGCAGAAGCTGCTCCAGGACGCCGCCATCGAAGCGCAGAACCACCAGCGCGTGGTCAGCCGCGAGGTTTCCGGCAAGGCCGTGGCCGAGCTCAAGACCAAGGGCATGCTGCACAACGAGATCGCGCCGGCCGAGATGGCGCGCATGCGCGCCCAGGTCAAGCCGGTGCACGACAAGTTCGCCGCCTCCTACGAGCCGGCCGTGGTCACGCTGTTCAAGAGCGAGCTCGAACGCGTCTCGAAGCTCTGACGCGGATCGCCCCATCGCCATGATCCAGCTCCTCGTCCTGCACGGACCCAACCTCAATTTGTTCGGGCGGCGCGAGCCGCACATCTACGGCACCACGACGCTGGCCGAGATCGACGCTCGTCTGCAGACGCTGGCCCAGGAACTCGGCGTCGGTCTCGAAACCTTGCAGTCGAACCATGAGGGCAGCCTGGTCGACAAGCTGCACGAGCGCATCGACAGCGTTGCCGGCGCTCTCGTCAACCCGGCGGGCCTGACCCAGCACGGCGTGCCGCTGCACGACGCGATCAAGGCCATGCCGTTCCCGGTGATCGAGGTGCACATGAGCAACATCGCCGCGCGCGAGCCGTGGCGCGCTCACTCGATCATCTCGCCGGCCGTTCGCGGCACCGTGCAAGGGCTCGGCTGGCGCTCCTACACCGCGGCCCTGCGCGCGTTGGTGGAGATGGCGAGCGAGCCCTAGGCGTGGCGCTCGCGGGCACGGCCGCCTTGGCCATGTGGTGGCAGATCGCTGCCGAGGTCCGCGCCGACTTCGAGCACTGGCACGCGCACGAGCACTTTCCGGAGCGTCTGTCGACGCCGGGCTTCCTGCGTGCCTCGCGCTGGCGAAGCGCCAACGGCGGCGACGGCATGTTCGTGCTCTACGAACTCGCCGACCACGACGTTCTGCGCTCGCCCGCCTACGTGTCGCGGCTGAATGCGCCGACCCCCTGGTCGACGAGATTGATGCCGCATCACCGCAACATGGTTCGCACGCAATGCCGCGTGCTCGACAGCGGCGGCGGCTTGACGGCCGCAAGCGTCCTCACCGTGCGCTTCGCGCCGGCTGTCGCACGCGAAGCGAGCCTGCGGCTCGGACTGCGCAAGCTGTGCGAGCAGGTCCCCTCGCGCGCCGGCCTCACCGGGCTGCACCTGCTTCGTCACGAACCGCCGCCGCTGGAGGCGACAACCGAACAAGGCCTGCGCGGACACGCCGACGCCGCAGCCGATTGGGTGCTGATCGCCAGCGGCTACGACCGCGACGCCGTCGCTGCACTCGGCGCCGGCGAGCTCGGCGAAGCTGCGCTGGTCGCACTGGGAGCAATGCCGGGGGCGTTTGTGCATGGGCTCTTCGATCTGGCCTACGCGGCCCTGCCGAGCGACGTCGAGGACATCGCCGCCGCGCTCAAGGCTCGGTGAGCTGCTGCCCCCACGACTTCACCAGCGCCTGCACGTGCTCGGCCACCACTCGCACCGCCGGCGTCAGCTTGCCCTGCTTCGCAAGCGCCAGCGTGACGTGCCGGCTCAGATCAGGCCGCACCAGCTTGCTCGCCTGAACGCGGCCACGCCGCAGATCGTCGGCGAACGAATACGGTCCGAGCACCGAGTACAGGCCCGGGCGATCGACGACGAGTTCGCGCTGCACGGTCAGCGAATCGGCTTCGGCGACCGGCTCCAACTTGAAGCCGAGGCTGCGCGCCGTCTCGTCGAGCGCGTTGCGCCAGTGGCTCGGCCGGCGCGGCAAGACGAGCGCCAGGCCCTTGAGCTTGGCGAAGGGCAAGGTTGCCGAGCGCGTCAGCGCGTCGCCCGGTGCCGAGACGAGGTAGGTGCCGGCGACGCACAGCGCCTTTTCCTCGCGCGCGCTCGGCCGCTGGAAGCGGAACAGGATGGCGAGGTCCACCGCACCGCTGTCGAGCATGGCGTCGAGCTCGGTGCCCTGCGCTTCGGCGATGTCCAGGCGGATGCCCGGGTGCTCGGCTTGCAGGCGCTCGAACAGCCGCGTCATCAGCGGGTGCGCGGCCGACGGGATGATGCCCAGGCGCACGCTGCCCGCGACTTCACTGGACTGAGAGCGCAGCTCTTGTTGAAGGCGCTCGGTGTCCTGCAACCAGGCGCGCAGCCGCGCCGCGGCACGCATGCCGAGCTCGGTGAGCTCGACGCCGCGGCCGGTGCGGCGGAACAGGCGGCCGCCGCAGAGCTGTTCGAAGTCGGTGATCTGCCGGCTGACGTGCGACTGCACCGTCTGCCGCCGCGCGGCGATCTTGGAGAGGCTGCCGGCCTCGGCGACTTCGAGGAACAACTTGACGCTGGCAACGTTCATGGTGGCTGCTCACGGTGAGTTGCCTATTCAGGCAACTCTGAAAGCTGCGAAGTCTATCTAGCGGCAAGGGCGACCGGTGCCTAAAGTGAATGCACCAACCCCGCTCGACCCCCATCTTCAAGGAGACTTTTCATGAGCAAGCCCGGTTTCGACATGCGCGGCCTGAACCCCGCCCCCGTGACGCCCTTCACCCGCGACGGCGCGGTGGACTACCCGGCGATCCAGCGCATCGGCCGCTGGCTCGCCAGTGTCGATGGCGTGAAGAGCCTGACCGTGCTCGGCCACGCCGGCGAAGGCACCTTCCTCGAGCGCGACGAGCAGTTCAAGGTCATCGAGGCTTTCCGCGAGTCGGTCGGCGACCGCATTCCGATCATCGCCGGCATCACGCTCGAAGGCACGCAGGTGGCCGTCGAGGAGGCCAAGCGCGCGGTCAAGGCCGGCGCCAAGGCCGGTCTGGTCTATCCGTCGCACGGCTGGCTGCGCTTCGGCTACCAGGACGGTGCGCCGCAGGATCGCTACCGCGCGATCCACGAAGGCAGCGGCCTGCCGCTGATCCTGTTCCAGTACCCCGACGCAACGAAGTGCACCTACAACCTGCAGACGCAGCTCGACATCGCCGCGCTGCCCGGCATCTTCGCGATGAAGAACGGCGTGCGCAACATGAAGCGTTGGGACCGCGAGATCCCGGTGATCCGCAAGGAGCGTCCTGACCTGCAGATCCTGACCTGCCACGACGAGTACCTGCTGCACACGATGTTCGACGTCGACGGCGCGCTGGTCGGCTACGGCTGCATCGCACCCGAGTTGCTGGTGCAGATGATCGCCGCCGGAAAAGCGAAGGACTATGCGAAGGCGCGCGAGCTGCACGACCGCCTGCTGCCGGTCACCGCCAACGTCTACCACCGCGGCTCGCACATGGAAGGCTCGGTGGCGCTGAAGTGGGCGCTGGTGGCGCGCGGCATCCTCGAGCATGCGACCGTGCGCTCGCCGCTGCTGCCGCTGGCCGAAGGCGCCGAGCAGGAGATCGCCGCGGCGATGAAGTCGGCCGGCCTCGGCAAGGTCAACTGAGATCGACATCGAGGAGACAAGAACATGCATGCAATCCAACTGCTGGCCGCGGCGGCGATGGGCACAGCGCTGCCGGCCCTGGCGCAGACGGCCGCTGCGTTCCCCGAACGCGACAAGCCGCTGAAGATCGTCGTGCCGTTCGCGGCGGGCGGCGGCGTCGATGCCGCGGCGCGCCTGCTCGGCACGCAACTCGGCAAGCAGCTCGGCGTCAACGTGATCGTCGAAAACAAGGCCGGCGGCAGCGGCACGATCGGCGGCAAGGCGGTGCAGACCGCGCCGGCCGACGGCCACACGCTGCTGTACTCGGCGGCGACGCATGTGCACGCGAAGCAGGTTCTCACCGCGCCACCGTACGACCCGCAGACCGACTTCACCCCGGTGGCGCACACCGCGGCGGCGCCGCTGCTGCTGGTGCTGGCCACGGCCAAGCCGCAGGGCAAGTTCGGCGAGCTGGTGGCCGCGGTGAAGAAGGAGCCGGACAAGTGGACCGTCGGCATCCCGGCCGCCGGCGCGCCGAGCCACCTGGCGACGCTGTCGATGGCGCGCCAGGCGCAAGTCAGGCTGGCATACGTGCCGTACAAGGGCACGCAGCCGGCGCTGATGGACGTGGCCGGCGGCCACACCGATCTGCTGATGGATTCGATGATCTCGCTGCTGCCGATGGCCAAGAGCGGCAAGGTCAAGCCGATCGCGATCACGTCGGCCAAGCGCAGCAGCCTCGCGCCCGACGTGCCGACGCTGGCCGAGAGCGGTCTGCCCGGTTTTGCCTACAACTCCTGGTACGGCGTCTGGGCGCCCAAGGACACGCCGGCCGAGCGCGTGGCCGCGCTCAACGCGGCGATCAACGCGGCCACCGCCGAGCTGGGCAAGAGCGGCGCGCTGGCGCAACTGGGCATCGAGCCGGTGACGCAGACGCCGGCGCAGTTCAAGGCCTTCATCGCCAAGGAAGTGGCCGAGGGCGCGGAGCTGTTGAAGAACGCGGGCTTCAAGCCGGAGTGAGCGGCAAGGCGAGCGTCACCGTCGTGCCGATGGCGCCACTGTGCCAACGCACCTCGCCGCCGAGAGCGTGTGCGCGCCGGCGCACGTTCTCGGTAGCGCGCGATGCCGTCAGGCCATCACGTGATCGCGTCGCCCGACGCCTCAGACGACCTTCAGGAACAACTCCCGGTCCGGCGCGAAGTTGGCGTACAGCGGCAGCAGCGCACCGCCGAGCGCGCGCGCGTCGGAACCTATGCTGCCGGGCAGCAGCTGCGGCTTGGCCACGCCCTCCCAGCTGTAGCGTGCCAGCGCCGCGCTGCTCTCGTCGATCAGCGCCGCTTGCAGCTCGCGCGAGAACGAGCCGTCGAGCACGACGCCTTCGATGTCGAGCAAGCAGGCCGCGCAGTTCACCGCCTGCGCGATCGCGGCCGACGCTTCGGCGAGCCAGCGCGCGGTGTGCTTGCGCCACGGTGTTTGCAACGCGCGCTCGTCGCTGGCGGCGGCCACGTCGAGACCCGCCGCAGCGTAGAGTTGCTCGAGGTTGAGCAACGAGGCCACCGACAGCAGTTGCGCCGGCGGCGTGTCGCGCTCGCTCCTGGCGAGCCACAGCGGCAGCGAGCCGATCGCGCCGGCGTTGCCCGACAGGCCGGCGCGCAAATGGCCGTCGAGCACGAGGCCGCCGCCGATGAAGGTGTCGACGAAGACGTAGAGAAAACTCTTGATGCCGCGGCCACGCCCGGCCACGAGTTCGGCGACGCAGGCCGCCGCCGTGTCCTTGACCAGCGTCACCGGCAGATCGGCGCGCGCGGCCACTTCGGCCATCAGGTCAATGTGCTGCCACTTGTCTGCCGTGCGCGAAGGCGCGCCGAGCAACTGCTGCCAGCCGCCCATCGACAGCGGCGCGGCGATGCCCACGCCCTGCACGCGCTCGCGCTGCTCGGGCTTCAACTTGCGCCGAATGTCCTTCAGGCGCTGCGCGATCTCGGCCAGCACCGCGTCGGGGTCGGCGTGGCGGTAGTCGAGCGTCCAGCGCTCGCGGCGCGCACCGGTGAAATCGACGAGCAGCGTGTCGAGGCTGCGCCGCCCAACCTTGATGCCGATGGCGAACGCGCCATCCGGATTGAGCGACAACGGCACCGACGGCTGCCCGACCTTGCCGCGCTGCGGCGCGCCTTTGACGAGTAGGCCGTCGTCGAGCAGCCGCTTGGCGATCATGCTCACCGTCTGCGCTGTGAGCTGCGTCTGGCGCGCGATGTCGGCCGCCGGCAGCGCGCCGTGCAGGCGCACCGCTTCGAGCACGACACGCTCGTTGTACTGGCGCACGCCGCCCTGGCTGGAGCCACGGGGTGGTGGGTGAGAAGGCGCTGAAGCGTCGCGCACATTCATGTCACGCCCGCCAAGCGTACGCCGCGGAACCGGCTTTGCCGGGCCGCTGGCGTCGCCGCCTTGAGGGGGAGGCGGCGAAGCCGCTTCGGGGGTGGGCCATCACGCGAGGCACTCCGCAGGGATCTTCTCCGGCGGCATCGCCCCGGTCATCACCGCCACCGTGTCGCTCATGCTGATCTTCTTCGGGTTCAGCACGGCGGCACGACGACCGAGCCGCGCCACGTGGATGCGGTCGGCAATCTCGAACACGTGCGGCATGTTGTGGCTGATCAGGATCACGGGCAGGCCCTTGTCGCGCACGCGGCGGATCAGCTCCAGCACCATGTTGCCTTCCTTGACGCCGAGCGCCGCGGTCGGCTCGTCGAGGATCACCACGTGTTCCGCGAAAGCCGCCGCGCGCGCCACCGCGACGCACTGGCGCTGGCCGCCCGAGAGCGTCTCCACCGGTTGCGTCATCGAGCGGATGCCGACCTTCAGATCGTTCATGCGCGCGACGGCGGTCTCGAGCATCTTCTTCTTGTCGATCATCTTCAGCACGCTGCCGAGAAAACCTTCGCGCTTGATCTCGCGGCCGAGGAACAGGTTCTCGGTGATCGTCATCGCCGGCGCCACCGCCAGGTCCTGGTAGCAGCACTCGATGCCGGCGTGGCGCGCATCGATCGGGCTCTTGAACTTGATCGGCTTGCCGTCGAGTTGGATCGAGCCTTCGTCGGGGATCGTCGCGCCCGACAGGCATTTGATCAGGCTCGACTTGCCGGCGCCGTTGTCGCCGATCACCGCGAGGATCTCGCCCGCTCGCAATTCGAAATCGGCGCCGTCGAGCGCGGTGACCTGGCCGTAGCGCTTGACCAGGCCCTTGGCCTGCATCACCAAAGTCGTGCTGTTCATCGCCCACCCTTTCGCGACAGCTGATCCACCGTCACCGCGAGGATGACGAGGATGCCGGTGACGAGCACCTGGTACACGGAAGACACGCCCATCAGCGTCAGGCCGTTGCGCAGCACGCCGACGACGATCGCGCCGACCAGCGTGCCCAGGATCACGCCGCGCCCGCCGAACAGGCTGGTGCCGCCGAGCACCACGGCGGTGATCGCGTCCAGGTTCTCGGTCTGCCCCGCGTTCGGATCACCCACGCCCGTGCGCGCCACCGACAGCAACGAGGCGATGCCGTAGAACACGCCGGCCATCACGTACACCTTGAGCAGCACGCCCTGTGTCGGGATGCCGACCAGGCGCGTCGCCTCCGGGTTGTTGCCCACGGCATAGACGTGACGGCCGGCGGCGGTTTCGCGCAGCCACCACCACATGCCGACGTACAGCAGGATCATCAGCACCGTGCCGTAGGCGACATTCGCGCCGCCGAGCGCGAAGGTGTTGCCCAGCCAGGTCATCGCCGGCGGCAGGTCGGTCACCGTCTGCGCGTTGGAGTAGAGCTGCGTGATCGCAAACGCGATGTTGAAGGTGCCGAGCGTGACGATGAACGGCGGCAGCTTGATGCGTGTGACCAGGAGGCCGTTGAGCAGGCCGAACAGCGCCGTCACGCCGATGCCGCACAGGATCGCCAACGGCGCCGGCACGCCGAGCTCGACCGCGAACTTGGTCATCACGATCGAGCCGAGCGCCATCACCACGCCGCACGACAGATCAATGCCCGCGGTGAGGATGATCAGCGTCTGGCCGATCGCGATGACGCCGACGACCATCACCTGCTGCAGGATCAGCGACAGGTTCTCGCCGCTGAAGAAGCGCTCCGTCGTGAAGGCGAAAAAAATGCACGCGGCGAGCAGTGCGATGAAGGGGCCGAGCTGGCCCCACGGAATGTTCATCGGCGCCTTGCTGGGGGCGGTGGCGGTGGCGGTGTTCATCGGTTCTTCCCTTTGTCGAAGACCATGCGGCGGCGCACCGGGGCGGCGCGCCCCGGCAGCCTGATTCAGATCAAGCGTTCAACGGCCGGCTACTTCTTGCCCCAGCACAGCGTGGTGCCGGTGGCAACGTCTTTGCTGTCGACACCGGCCACCGCTTTCGACGCGATCAGCGTCACGCCGGTGTCCGTGTAGCCGCTCGGCTTCTTGCCCGTCTTCGCGTACTCGACGCCGGCCTCGACGCCCATCGCCGCCATCTTCAGCGGGTACTGCTGCGAGGTCGCAGCGATCTTGCCTTCGCCCACGTCCTTGATGCCCTGGCAACCGCCGTCGACGCTGACGATGATGACGTTCTTCTCCTTGCCCGCCTTTTTCAGCGCGTTGAACGCGCCCGCCGCTGCCGGCTCGTTGATCGTGTAGACCAGGTTCACATCCGGCGCCTTCTGCAGGCAGTTCTCCATCGCCGTCTGGCCCTTGGCCTGGTCGCCGAAGCTGTCGGCCATGCAGGCCACCGAGGCGTCGGTGCCGAGCGTGTTGCTCTTCGCATCGGGCGCGTTCAGGCCGAAGCCCTTCAGGAAGCCGTTGTGACGCTGCGCACCGACCGGGTGGCCGGGGAACAGGTCGAGCGTGACGATCTTGGCCGGCTTGCCGCCGAGCGCGGCCTTCGCGTACTGGCCGATCAGCACGCCGGCCTTGTAGTTGTCGGTGGCGAAGAGGGCGTCGGTGCCTTCGGCCGGGTCGGTCGGGCTGTCGAGCGCGATCACCAGCACGCCCTTGTCGCGCGCTTTCTTGATGCTCGGGATGATCGCCTTGCTGTCGCTGGGCGTGATGAGGATCGTCTTGGCACCGGCGGCGATCATGTTTTCCATCGCGGTCACCTGGCCGGCGTTGTCGCCATCGCTCTTGCCGGCGCCGGACAGCAGCTTCGCGCCCTTGGCCTTGGCGGCTTCGGCGGCGCCCTCCTTCATCTTGACGAAGAACGGGTTGGTCTCGGTCTTGGTGATCAGGCCGATCACCGGCTGGGCTTGGGCCAGCGCACCGGTGGCGACGAAAATGGCGGCGAGGGCGAGAATGGTGTTGCGCATCGGGTGTCTCCTGGTGGTGTTCGAGGGTGAGTGCTCAACGGTGAGTACTCAAGGGGTGTGCAGACTTTCGGCGATGTGCTTTAATAAATCAAGTTGATTGATTAATGGAAAACCCGAAGGTGCGAGAAATGATCTTGGTCTGCGGCGAAGCCTTGATGGACGTGTTCGACGCCGGCGCCACCGCCACCGGCACCGCGCTCGATGCGCGCATCGGCAGCTCGCCGTACAACGTGGCGGTGGGCC
>CADEEN010000139.1 GCA_902826345.1 uncultured Burkholderiales bacterium
GGCACGGACCGGCCGCCGACGAAGGTGTCGTAGAGGCGCTCGAGGGTGCTGCCGCCCTGCCAGACGATGCGTTGCGCCTGGCGCGACAGGAAAGGGCCGGAACGCGGCGGCTCGATGCCGCTCCAGCCTTGGTGCGTTCCTGGATGCAACGGCATCGACGCGCTGCTCATGCCCAAGGCGTCGAACAGCGACTCGTCGGCCAGCGCATCGTCACCACGGCGCGCCGCGTAGCGGCGGTCGGTGTGGCGCCGGTTGGCGCTGCGGCGCTCAGGCGGCTTCGACGTCATCGCTCAAGGATGCGGTGGCGCATCGCCCGGCGCGTCACGGTGCGCGGCGCTGCAGTAGTGCAGGCTGCGCGCGGCCAGCGCCTCGCTGCGCGGCAAGTGCACGCCGCAGTGGGCGCAGGCCACCATCGCTTCGGCGCCGTCCGGCGGGCTGTGCTTTGAACCGCGCGGCGGCTCGGCGTTGCGCGCGCCGCGTCCGAACAGCAGCCACAACAGCAGCCCGATGGCGACGGCAATGACCAGCACCTTGAGCATCGGCGCATCAACCCCGTTGCAGGACGACTTCGATGACGAAGCGCGCGCCGGCGTAGGCCAGCAACAGCAGCATCGCGCCGGCGTAGACCCAGCGCGTGGCGCGCCGGCCGCGCCAGCCGCGCAGGTGACGCCCCACGATCAACACGGCGAACGTGGCCCAGCCGAGCAGCGAGAGCACGGTCTTGTGATCCCAGCGCCAGCGTTCGGCGAGCAGCACGCCGAGCACCAGCGCCGTGCTGAGCACGACGAAGCCAACTTCGACGAAACGAAACGTCAGGCGTTCCAGTTGCAGCAGCGGCACACCGCCGGTGTTGGTGGTGGCGGGTCCGGCAGCACGCAAGCGCCGCTCGGCGCCGTCGAGCAGCCAGGCGTGCAACACCGCCACCGCAAACAAGCCGTACGACACCACGCCCATCAACCAATGCAGCGGCAACCAGGCCACGCCCGGCGCGGTGCCCGCGGCCAGCGGCCGCGACTCGCCGGGATACAGCGCCGCCAACAGCACCGCCAGCGTCGCCGACACGGCGAGCAGCAGGCGCACCGCGGGCAACGGCAGCAAGCGGCTTTCGATCGCGTGCACGGCGATGACGATCCAGACCGTGGCCGACAACGCCGGCGCAAAACCGAAGCGCGCGCCGGCAATGGCCGCGCCGTAGCCGGCGATGTCGAGCCACAGCGCCGCGCCATGCGCGAGCCAGCCGATGGCCAAGGCGAGATCGGGCCAGCGCCGCTTCACCGCCACCGGCCACGCGGCGGCGGTGTAGGCCAGCATCGCCACGAGACCGAGTCCCCAAGGCAACGTCAGGGTCATGAAGACGAGGGGGCCATGGCTACACTCATGCGGTCAGTTTACTAACGCCCGCGCGCATCGATTTGCCGCCGCGGCAATTGCAATGGCCTCCGCCCTCACCGACCGCCTGTCGCGCCTCGTCAAGACGATGCGCGGCCAGGCCCGCATCACCGAAAGCAACGTCGCCGACATGCTGCGCGAGGTGCGCATGGCGCTGCTCGAAGCCGACGTGGCGCTGCCGGTGGTGCGCGACTTCATCGCGCGGGTGAAGGACAAGGCGCTCGGCGCCGAAGTCTCGGGCTCGCTGAACCCCGGCCAGGCGCTGGTCGGCATCGTGCACAAGGAATTGGCGGCGACGATGGGTGGCGGAGTGTCGGACATCGATCTGGCGACACAACCGCCGGCGGTGATCCTGATGGCCGGCCTCCAGGGCGCCGGCAAGACGACGACGACGGCCAAGCTCGCCAAGCACCTGATCGAGCGGCGCAAGAAGAAAGTGCTGACGGTCTCGGCCGACGTGTACCGGCCGGCGGCAATCGAGCAGCTGAAGACGGTGACCAAGCAGGCCGGCGCCGAGTGGTTTGCCTCGACGCCTGCGCAAAAGCCGCGCGAGATTGCGCTGGCCGCGCTCGACCATGCCAAGCGCCACTACTTCGATGTGCTGCTGGTCGACACCGCCGGCCGCCTGGGCATCGACGAAGCGCTGATGAGCGAGATCCGCGAGTTGCACGCCGCGATCAAACCGGTCGAGACACTGTTCGTCGTCGATGCGATGCAAGGCCAGGACGCGGTCAACACCGCCAAGGCCTTCAAGGACGCGCTGCCGCTGACCGGTGTGATCCTGACCAAGCTCGACGGCGACTCGCGCGGCGGCGCGGCGCTGTCGGTGCGACAGGTCACGGGCGCGCCGATCAAGTTCGCCGGCGTGTCGGAAAAGATCGACGGCCTGGAAGTCTTCGACGCCGAGCGCCATGCCGGGCGTGTGCTCGGCATGGGCGACATCGTCGCGCTGGTCGAGGAGGTGCAAAAGGGCGTTGACCTCGACGCGGCGAAGAAGGTCGCCGACAAGATGAAGTCCGGCGAGGGCTTCGACCTGAACGACTTCCTGGTCCAGATCTCGCAGATGAAGAAGATGGGCGGCCTGTCGGGCTTGATGGACAAGCTGCCGAGTCAACTCACCGCCAAGGCCGGCCAGCCGAGCCCTGCCGACATGGATCGCGCCGAGCGCGACGTGCGCCGCATGGAAGGCATCATCTGCTCGATGACGCCCGGCGAGCGGCGCAAGCCCGATCTGATCAAGGCCACGCGCAAGCGCCGCATCGCCGCCGGCGCGGGCGTGCAGGTGCAGGAGGTCAACCGCCTGCTCAACCAGTTCGAGCAGATGCGCGGCATGATGAAGAAGATGCAGGGCGGCGGGCTGGCGAAGATGATGAAGCGTTTTGGTGGCATGGGCGGTCGTGGCGGCATGTTGCGCTGATCGACCCGTCCGGTTGCACAGTCTCGTATCGCACGGGCGGATTTCGGGTTATCCCGAGGCGCTGCTGGTACTCTTGGGGATGACATACGCATCTTGACGCGCGTATGTTCCGCTAGCGTTATTGCGACACTCGAGCCCGGGAGCCGGTAAAGCATGTCCTTGGAACTGTTGGTCCTCATTGGTGTGTTGCTGCTCGGCGCTGTGGTCGTGCTGCTGGTGCAGCGCAACCGAAAAGTGGCCGTGGTCGACCCCGAAGGCGGCAAGCGCAGCCGCGGCGACGACATCGACACCGTGATCGCGTGGCCGCCCGAGGTGACGCGGTTGCTGACCGCCGGCGAGCGCGGCGCGCACGAGGTGCTGATCAAGGCGCTGCCCGAGTGCATGATGTTCGCGCAGGTGCCGCTGGCGCGCTTCATCAAGGTGCCGCGGCGGCACTCGTATGCGGAATGGCTGACGCGTGTCGGGCACCTGTGCGCTGACCTGGTGATCTGCGACCGCTCGACACTGGTCATCGGCGTGGTGCTGTTGACTTCGGCACGCAGCAGTGAGCGCGCCGAGCGGCGGCGCACGCGCATGACGCGTGTGCTCAAGGCCGCGGGCGTCAAGGTCTTCCTCTGGCGCGAGGAGTCGCTGCCGTCCGTCGAGTTCGCGCGCGACCAGATCACGCAGCGCATTGGCGACGTCGAGGAAGCCGGCGCGCGCAAGCCCGAGATCATCGAGCCCAAGGTGCCGTCGCGGCCGACGCCGGGCAGCATCCCGGTGCCCGAGGTGCTCAACATGCCGTTCGACGACGAGCCGCGCCGCGAGCCGCCGCCGTCGACCTGGTTCGATGACCTCGACAGCGGGCGTGTGCCGTTGGAGAGCGAACAGCGGCAGCAACAGCCGCAACGCCCGCAAGCCAACAAACCCGATCCGTGGAGCGGCACCGGCCGCCGCTGAATTCTCAGCCCAGCAAGGCCTGCGCGAACTCGCGCGCGTCGAAGGTTTCGAGGTCTTCGAGCGCTTCGCCGACGCCGATGAAGTAAACCGGCACCGGCCCGCCGGCTCGCTCGCGCCCCCACAACGCGATTGCGGCCAGCACACCGCCCTTGGCGGTGCCGTCGAGTTTGGTCACCACCAGGCCCGTCAGCGCCAGCGCCTCGTCGAACGACTTGACCTGCGACAGCGCGTTCTGCCCGGTGTTGCCATCGACCACCAGCAGCACCTCGTGCGGCGCACTGTCCTGCGCCTTGCCGATGGTGCGCTTGATCTTCTTCAGCTCGTCCATCAGATGCAGCTGCGTCGGCAGCCGGCCCGCGGTGTCGGCAATGACGACGTCGCAACCACGCGCGCGGCCGGCCGTCACTGCATCGAATGTCACCGCGGCCGGATCGCCCCCCTCCTGACTGACGATCTCCACCTGCGCCCTGCCGGCCCACACTGCGAGCTGCTCGCGTGCCGCGGCGCGGAAGGTGTCGGCGGCCGCGAGAAGCACCTTGTGGCCGCCTTCGGCGAGGTGGCGCGTCAGCTTGCCGATGGTCGTCGTCTTGCCGGCGCCATTGACGCCGACGACCATCATCACCGTGCCACCCGCTGCTTGCAGTTCGAGCGGGCGCTGCAAGGGCGCGAGCAAGTCGGCGATCGAGTCGGCGAGCAGACCTTTGACGATCGCGGGCTCGGTGGCCTTGGCCTGCTTGACGCGGCGTTTCAGATCGGCGAGCAGGAACTCGGTGGCGCCGACACCGGCATCGGCCATCAGCAGCGCCGCTTCGAGTTCTTCGTACAGCGCCTCGTCGATGCGCGTGCCGGTGAAGACCTGCGTGATGCCGCTGCCGGTTTTCTTCAAGCCCAGCGACAGCTTGGCCAACCAGCCGGCGCGCGCCGCTGTGGACTTGGGCTCAGGCTCGGCCGGTTCGGCCGGAGTTGCGATGGGCGCCTCATCCGCGGCCGGCGCCGGCACTGACTTCTTGCGGAAAAAGCTGAACATCGGCTGTGTTCGGGTCCTGGTTGGGGGCCATGGCCCGTGATGAAGCACCTCTATAATTTGCGGCGCAGGCGCTTTAGCTCAGTCGGTTAGAGCGACGGAATCATAATCCGCAGGTCCGGGGTTCGAATCCCTGAAGCGCCACCAGACTCCCGGCCCGCGCCCATGCCCTCATGGCCGCGGGCTTTTCTTTCACCCACAGCCGCTGGATCCACACCATGAACCGCTGTGTCTTCATTGCGTTGTCGGCGCTGGCGTTCGCCCTGCCTGCACAGGCGCAACGGGTCTTCGAGAACAACGCGTTGCGCGGTGAACTGATCGTCGTCGCGCCGCCCGAGGCGGTGCTCAACGGCAAACCGGTGCGCCTGTCGCCCGGCGTACGCATCCGCAACCAGCAGAACATGCTTCAGCTATCCGGGTCGCTGCTGCAGCAGAAGATGCTGGTCAACTACACGCTCGACGGCATGGGCCAGGTGCGCGAGGTCTGGCTGCTGACGGACGAGGAAGCGCGCCGCCAACCCTGGCCGCGCACGCTCGAAGAGTCGCAGCGCTGGCAGTTCGACCCGACGCTGCAACGCTGGACGAAGCCGTGAAACTTGCCCCCAAGCTCGCTGCGCTCGCGGCCCCCCAGGGGGGCGATCAACGGCTTCGGAGCGGCCGTGCGCCGTTGAAGGTCTTCATCAAGACCTTCGGCTGCCAGATGAACGAGTACGACTCGGACAAGATGGCCGACGTGCTGCATGCCGCGCGAGGTTACGAGCCGACGAACGACGTCGAGCAGGCCGACCTGATCCTGTTCAACACCTGCTCGGTGCGCGAAAAAGCGCAGGAGAAAGTGTTCTCCGACCTAGGGCGTGTCAAACACCTCAAGGCCAAGGGCGTGCTGATCGGCGTCGGCGGTTGTGTCGCCAGCCAGGAGGGTGCGGCCATCGTCGAGCGCGCGCCGTATGTCGATCTGGTATTCGGCCCGCAGACGCTGCACCGCCTGCCGCAGATGATCGATGCGCGTCACGCCAGCGCGCGGCCACAGGTGGACATCAGCTTTCCGGAGATAGAGAAGTTCGATCACCTGCCGCCGGCCCGCGTCGACGGCGCGAGCGCCTTCGTCTCGATCATGGAAGGTTGCTCGAAGTACTGTTCGTACTGCGTCGTGCCCTACACGCGCGGCGAGGAAGTGCATCGGCCGCTCGACGACGTGCTGACCGAAGTGGCGGGCCTGGCCGCGCAGGGCGTCAGGGAAGTGACGCTGCTCGGCCAGAACGTCAATGCCTACCGCGGCGTGATGGGCGACACGAGCGAGATCGCCGACTTCGCGCTGCTGCTCGACTACGTGCACGAAGTTCCTGGTATCGAGCGCATCCGCTACACGACGAGCCACCCGAACGAGTTCACGAAAGCGCTGACCGACGCCTACGGGCGGCTGCCGAAGCTGGTCAGCCACCTGCATCTGCCGGTGCAACACGGCAGCGACCGCATCCTGGCGGCGATGAAGCGCGGCTACACGGCGATGGAATACAAGAGCATCGTGCGCAAGCTGCGCGCGGTGCGGCCGCAGCTCAGCTTGTCGACCGACTTCATCGTCGGCTTCCCCGGCGAGACCGACGACGACTTCGCCAGGACGATGAAGCTGATCGACGACGTCGGCTTCGACAGTTCGTTCTCGTTCGTCTTCTCGGCGCGGCCGGGCACGCCGGCCGCCGCGTTGGCGGACGACACGCCGCAGGCCGTCAAGTTGGCGCGTTTGCAGCGGCTGCAAGCGCGCATCGAAGAACAGGCCAGCGCGATCAGCGCCTCGCGCGTCGGCACCGTTCAGCGCGTGCTGGTCGAAGGGCCGTCGCGCAAGGACGCTGCGGAATTGATGGGCCGCACCGAGTGCAATCGCATCGTCAATTTCAAAGGCTCGCCGCGCCTGCGCGGTCAGTTGATCGACCTGACGATCACGCAGGCGTATCCGCACTCGCTGCGCGGTGAGGTGGCGGTTGACGAAACCGCAACGCTCAGCGCCTGACGAAGCCCGCCACCCACAGCGCCAGCGCCGTCGCGACGACGAGCGCAGCATAGGTCGCCATCTTGCCGTCGCGGCCGAAGACGACGAGCCCGCCGATCAACACCACCACGCCTGCCAGCGACGCCCAGACGGCCAGCCGATGCCACGGCACGGCTGCCAGCTCGCGCCGCCACAGCAGCTTGGCCGCCGATGCTGCCAGCACGGCCAAGCCGAAGGCCGGCGCGAAGAAGTTCAATGCATGCCAAATGGCGTCGAACGGGCCCATGCGGACGGATAAGCTGAAAAGGCGCGCGGATTCTAGAATCTCGGCATGGGCGTCTTGACCCTTGGCCTGAACCACACGACCGCGCCGCTGGATGTGCGCGGCCGTTTTGCGTTCGCGCCGCATCAATTGCAGGACCCGCTGCGCGCGCTGACGTCGCGCCTGTCGCGCGCCGCGCCCGAGGCGGCGCTGCTGTCCACCTGTAACCGCACCGAGCTCTACTTGGCGGCCGACGCGCACGAAGTCGGCGCGTTGGTCCATCCGGCCACCGAGTGGCTCGCGGCGCAGGGCGGCGTCAGCGCCAGCCAGCTCGGCGGCTACACCTACACGGCCGAGAACCGTGCCGCGGCGCGTCATGCGTTTCGCGTTGCCGCCGGGCTCGACTCGATGGTGCTCGGCGAGCCGCAGATCCTCGGCCAGATGAAGCAGGCCGTGCGCGAGGCCGACGAAGCCGGCACGCTCGGCACGACGCTGCATCAACTCTTCCAGCGCTCGTTCGCCGTGGCCAAGGAGGTGCGCACGAGCACCGAGATCGGCTCGCATTCGGTGAGCATGGCAGCGGCTGCGGTGCGACTGGCGTCACAGCTGTTCGAAGACCTGCGCGAACAGCGCGTGCTCTTCGTCGGCGCCGGCGAGATGATCGAGCTCGTCGCCACGCACTTTGCCGCGCGCGAGCCGAAATCGATGGCGCTGGCCAACCGCACGCTGGAGCGCGGCGAAGCGTTGGCGGCGCGCTTCGGCGGCCAGGCGATCCGCCTGGCCGATCTGCCCGAGGTGCTGCATGGCTACGACATCGTCGTCTCCTGCACCGCGAGCTCGTTGCCGATCATCGGCCTGGGCGCCGTCGAGCGTGCGTTGAAAGCGCGGCGGCGGCGGCCGATGTTCATGGTTGATCTGGCGGTGCCGCGCGATATCGAGCCCGAAGTCGCCAAGCTCGCCGACGTTTATCTCTACACCGTCGATGACCTGTCGACGCTGGTGCAGACCGCGGGCGAAAAGCGCCAGGCTGCGGTCGAGCAGGCCGAGGCGATCATCGACGCCGGCGTGCAGAGCTTCGCCCACTGGCTGGGCCAGCGCGGCACGGTGCCGCTGATCCAGGCGCTTAACAAACAAGCCGACACCTGGCGCGAGGCCGAACTCGCGCGCGCGCGCAAGCTGCTCGCGCGCGGCGACAACCCGCAGGACGTGCTCGATGCGATGGCGCGCAGCCTGACGCAGAAGATGCTGCACGGCGCGTACGCCGAGCTCAACGCCGTCGATGAAGAGCATCGCGCTCAGGTCGCCGATTCGATCTCACGCCTGTTCCTGCGCCGCACGCCGCGCCCGACCGACGGCGGCGACACCCAACTCTAGCGACGCGCTGTCTTGCGTGGCTGCATCGACGCAGCCACGCCTGCGCAGCATTGACCGAACGAATGAAAGACTCCCTGCGACAACAACTCGAGCGCCTGGCGATGCGCTTGGCCGAACTCGACGCGAGCTTGTCCGATCCCGCGGTGAGCGCCGACATGAAGCGCTACCGCACGCTGGCACGAGAGCAAGCTGAAGCGAGTGCGTTGGTGGCTTTGCTGCGCCGCTACGAACAGCGCGAGCGTGATCTGGCTGCAGCGCGCGAGATGCAGGGGGAGGCCGAGTTCGCCGAGATGGCGAAAGACGAGATCGCGAGTGCACAGGCTGACATGGATTCCATCCAGGCCGAGTTGCAAACCGCGCTGCTGCCCAAAGACCCGGACGACGAGCGCAATGCCTTCGTCGAAGTTCGCGCCGGCACCGGCGGCGACGAGTCGGCGTTGTTCGCCGGCGACCTGACGCGCATGTATTTGCGCTGGTGCGAGCGTGCAGGCTTTCGCACCGAGGTCATGAGCGAGAGCGCGGCCGAGCTCGGCGGCTACAAGGAAATCGTGCTGCGCATCGAAGGCCCCGGCGCCTACGGCAAGCTGCGCTTCGAGTCCGGCGGCCACCGCGTGCAGCGCGTGCCGGCCACCGAGAGCCAGGGCCGCATCCACACCAGCGCCTGCACGGTGGCCGTGATGCCCGAGCTCGATGAAGCCGAGGACGTGCAGATCAATCCGAGCGAGTTGCGCATCGACACCTACCGCGCCAGCGGCGCCGGCGGCCAGCACGTCAACAAGACCGACAGCGCGATCCGCATCACGCATTTGCCGACGGGCATCGTCGCCGAGTGCCAGGACGACCGCTCGCAGCACCGCAACAAGGCCAAGGCGATGGCGGTGCTGCTGGCGCGCCTGCGCGACAAGGATCAGACCGAACGCGCGGCCAAGGAAGCGGCCACGCGCAAGGGCCTGATCGGCAGCGGCGACCGCAGCGACCGCATCCGCACCTACAACTTTCCGCAAGGCCGGCTGACCGATCACCGCATCAACCTCACGCTGTACAAGCTCGGCATGGTGATGGAGGGCGACCTCGACGATGTCATCGCTGCGCTGCAAGCCGCGCGCGCGGCGCAGCAACTGGCCGCGCTCGAAAGCGGCCAGGCGCTGATGTGAAGTCGGTTTCCGCCGCGTTGATGCAGGCGCGCGAGTGGGGCGTCGAGAGGCTCGATGCGCAGTTGCTCGTTGCGCATGCGCTCGGACAGACGCGGACCTGGGTCATTGCTCACGACGATGCGGCGCTCGGCGAGCAAGCGCCGACGCTGCTTGCACTGTTGCGCCGCCGGGCCGCCGGCGAACCGCTGGCGTATCTGCTCGGCGAACGCGAGTTCCATGGCCTCAGCTTGCGCGTGACGCCGGACGTGCTGGTGCCGCGCCCCGACACCGAAACGGTGGTCGATTGGGCGTTGGCGTTGCTCGCCGATCTGCGCGCGCCGAGGGTCATCGACCTGGGCACCGGCAGCGGCGCGATCGCGCTG
>CADEEN010000140.1 GCA_902826345.1 uncultured Burkholderiales bacterium
TAGAGCAGCGCCATCAGCTCCATGTAGCGCGCCTTGGTGTACTTGCTGCCCTTGAAGCACATGCCCAGGCCGGCCATCGTGGCCTTCAGCACCTTGGTCTGGTTGTTGGCGATGAAGGCGCCGACGGCCGCGCCCATGATCGTCGTCATCTCGAACGGCAGCGCCTTCAACACGACGCCGATGTTGCCGCCGTGCACGATGAACACACCGAAGATGCAGCCGAGCGCAACGAGCCAGCCGACGATGACGAACATGGATGCCTGTCGAAAGAGGAGGGACTTGCGCTTTATCGGCGGTGCGATGCGGCGCTTGAGAAGAAGTGTCGGCGCGAGGGCATCGCGGCGATCGGCGCATCAAGCGCGCTTTCCGGCCCCAAAAAGAAAACGGCCTCCGAAGAGGCCGTCTGAAAGCACAGCAAACTGTGCCAGGAGGAGACAAGCAAGAAACCGTGTTGACCGGGCCTCAGAGAACGGCCGCTGCGGATTGCATCCGCAGCGAGCCGGCCGCTTTGCCCTTGCCAGCACGAGCCGGAGGGTTACACAGACCGCAGGTGAAGTGTTTGGCGATCTCGTGCGGATGCGTGACAAAGTGCCCACTGCATGAAGAACATGGCGTCAGCGTCAGCATGCCGTTGTCGACGAACTTGACCAGGCGCCAGGCGCGCGTCACCGACAGCATCGGCTCGAGTTGCTGCACCGCCACCTGCTCGAGGTAGAGCTGGTAGGCCTTGATGACGACATCGATCTCGTCCAGCGCCGCGGTCTTGTTCAGGTACTCGTGGATGTTGAGGAACAGGCTGGCATGGATGTTGGGCTGCCAGGTCATGAACCAGTCGGTCGAGAACGGCAGCTGGCCCTTGCTCGGGCTCTTGCCGGAAACCTCCTTGTACAGGCGCAGCAAGCGCTCGTAGCTGAGGTCGGTCTCGGACTCGAGCACCTGCAAACGCGCGCCGAGGTGGATCAGCGTGATCGCACGCTCGATCTGCCGGGCTTCGGTGACGATGCTTTTGACGCGGGGCATGGTGATCGCCTTCGGCTCAAGCGGCTTCCTGATGGCGTCCCGCCATCAGGATCGCGGCGTGAAGTCTTCCCACGTGATCGTTGGCGCTCGACTTGCCGTGGCTCGTCAGCAGGTTCCAGACGATCTCGTCGTCCATGCGGAAGCGGCACAGCAGCGTGTTGGTCTGCGCGATCTTCATGATCTGCGCCGAGGTCAGCCCACCGATCATCTTCGCCGTGTCTTCGCCGATGCCCAGGCGGTACAGCGCCTGCTCGCGATCGGCGCGGATCAGGCTTTGCGCCAGCATCAGGTACGACAGGTTGGCTTCGCGAATCTCGGCAAGGATCTGGTCTGCGTTCATGGTTCCTACTCCCTTTGCATTCAATCAATCGATGACTGGACTGTAGGCAGCGGCCCGTTGCGCAGCCAGCCGCTGCACACCATGACTTGAGTCCGTCTTCTTCCGTGCGGCGTGTCAGTCGATTTCCTACACGCGAAGCGGCGTGTGAACCATTGCGCTGCCGCGCGCTGACTTATTCGACCACCGCTGCCGTAGGCCGCCTCCTACTCCGGGCACATCGGACACCACGTACGATGCTCGACCGCGTTGCGGCTCGAAGGAGGACGCATATGTGTCGTTGCCACATTGACATCGGTTGCCGCAGAAGGCGGGCTCTTTGAGCACGGTGCAGCCCACGGCGCCGCTCCTCGCCCACACCGGCTGGCTGGCGCGCGTCGGCGTGCGCGCGAAAGCGCGCCTGGCCTCGCTGCGCATCACGCTGGCCTTCGTCGGTGACGTGCTGCTGGCCGCGACCAGCGCGCGCACCTGGCGTGAGATGCGCTGGCGCGACGTGGCGTGGCAGTTCGAACAGACCGGCCCGCGCAGCCTGCCGATCACCGCCATCATCAGCGCGTTGCTCGGCCTGATCCTGGCTTACATGGGCGCGGCGCAACTCGAGCCGTTCGGCGCGCAGGCCTACATCGCCGATCTGGTGACCATCGGCGAGTTGCGCGAGATGGCCGCGCTGGTGGTCGGCATCGTGCTGTCGGGGCGTGTCGGCGCGTCGTTCGCAGCGCAACTGGCGAGCATGCGCGCCAACGAAGAGATCGATGCGCTCGAAACGCTGGGCGTGCGGCCGATCGCGTTTCTGGTGCTGCCGCGTGTGCTGGCGCTGACGCTGGCCGCACCGTTGCTGACGGCGTTTGCGGCTGTCGTCGGCATGGGCGCCGGCGCGGCCGTGGCGGTGGTGGTGTACGAGCTGACGGCGCTCGAATACCTGCTGCGCACTTTGCAGTCGGTGACGGCCCACAACATCCTCGTCGGCCTCGTCAAGGGCACGACGTACGGCGTGCTGGTGGCGCTGGCCGGCTGCCGCCAAGGGCTGAACGCCGGCCGCAGCGCCGAAGCGGTGGGCCAGGCGACGACGGCTGCCGTGGTGCAGTCGATCGTCTGGATCGCGGTGGCGGCGTCGCTGTTGACGATCGTCTTTCAACGTCTGGGCATCTGATGGCGCAGGCGAGCAACGCGTTGATCCGCGCCGACGCCCTCACCCTGGCCTTCAGCTCGAAGGTGATCCAGCACGACCTCTCCTTCGACGTCATGCCGCGCGAGGTGCTGGCGATCATCGGTGGCAGCGGCTGCGGCAAGAGCACGGTGCTGCGCGCGCTGGTCGGCCTGCACGAGCCGCAGGCCGGCCGCGTGCTGCACGGCGAGCATGACCTGTACACCAGCCCGCTCGAAGTGCGCGACGACATCCGCAAGCACCTCGGCGTGATGTTCCAGGCCGGCGCGCTGTTCAGCTCGATGACGGTCGGCGAGAACGTGATGCTGCCGCTGGAGCTGAACGCGCCCGCGTCGCGCGCGCAGCACGAGCGCATCGCGCGCGAGAAGCTGGCGCTGGTCGGCCTGCAGGACAGCTTCGAGCAGGAGCCAGCCTCGCTCAGCGGCGGCATGAAAAAACGCGCGGCCATCGCCCGCGCGCTGGCGCTCGAGCCGCAGGTGCTGTTCCTCGACGAGCCGTCGGCCGGCCTCGACCCGCTGGCTTCGGCGCGCCTGGATGCGTTGATCCTGCAACTGCGCGAGCAGCTCGGCACGACGGTGGTGATGGTGACGCACGAGCTCGACAGCCTGTTCGCCGTGGCCGACCGCATTGTCTTTTTGAGCGCTGAAGACAAGACGATGATCGCCACCGGCGCGCCGCGTGAACTGGCGGCGAGCGGCCCGCCGCCGGTGCGCGAGTTCCTGCACCGTGGCCGCGTGGCGGCTTGAGACGAGCATGCCGCGCAAAGCCAGCCCCACCCTCATCGGCGCCTTCGTCGTCGCCGGCCTCGCGTTGCTCGCCGCGGCGATCGTCTTCGTCGCCGGCAACGACCTGTTCAAACGCAAGGAGCGCGCCGTGATGTACTTCAACGGCTCGATCTACGGCTTGCAGGTCGGCGCGCCGGTGGTCTTTCGCGGCGTGCGCGTGGGCAGCGTGACCTCGCTCGAAGTGGTCTATGACCGCGCCGCCGACCGCTTCGTCATCCCAGTGGTGGCCGAGCTCGAACGCGACGCGGTGCACGGCATCGACGGCCCGCGCGGCGGCGCCTTTGGCGTCGGTGACCTGCCGGCGCTGCCGGCGCTGGTCGAGCGCGGGCTGCGCGCGCAGTTGCAGATGCAGAGCCTGCTCACCGGGCTGCTCTACGTCGATCTCGACCTGCCGTCGCAACGCACCACCGCGGCTGCGCCGGCGCAGAACGGCAAGGCCAACGCCGTCGTCGTCAGCAATGCCGTCGAGATCCCGACCAGCGATACCGCGGTGCAGGCGCTGAAGAGCCAGCTCGAAGGCGTGGACCTGCGGCGCCTGCTCGACGACGTCTCGGCCATCGCCGGCAGCGCGCGCGCCATCGTCTCCGGCCCCGAGTTGCGCACCGCGCTCGACGACTTGCAGGCCATCACCGGCAGCATCAAACGGCTGACGGCGCGCTTCGAACAGCGCCTCGAGCCGCTGGCCGCGGCCGCCAACAGCACGCTGGCGCGCACCGACCGCACCATGCAGCGCGTCGGCGACGCGGCCGATGCGGTGAGCAGCGCAGCCAGCAGCCTGACGCGCACATCCGATTCGCTCGGCCAGAGCGTGGCGCCGGACTCAGCGCTGATGCGCGAGCTGCAAACCACCGCCAACGAAGTCGCCGCCGCCGCCGCGGCCTTGCGCGGCGCGGCCGGCAGCAACGACGGCGTGGTCCGCCAGACCACACGTGCGATGCAGGACCTGTCGCGCGCCGCGCGCTCGCTGCGTCAACTGGCCGACGATCTGGACCGGCAACCGCAATCGCTGCTGCGCGGACGACAGGACGAAGACGAGCCACTGACGGAGCCCGCACGATGACGACGATGATGATCAACCGGCGTCACATCCACCGCGCAGCTTGGGCCGGTGTGATCGCGCTGGCCGGCAGCACGCTCGCGGCGTGCAGCAGCCCCTCGGCGCCGCTGCGCTGGTATCGCCTGCCGAGCGAGGTGCCCGGGGGCGACGCCGCGCCGCCCGCCGCGACGGGCGCTGCCGGCAACGCCGTGTGGGAGTTGTCACCGACGTTGCCGATCCCCGAGCTGCTGTCGCGCGACACGCTGTTGGTGGAAGAAGGCGATGCCGGCATCCGCATGCTGTACGGCCACCGCTGGGCCGAGCCGTTGCGCGATGCGCTGCCGCGTCTGCTGCGCGACGACTTGTCGCGCTGGGTGCCGGGCCTGTGGAGCGGTCCGGCCTCACCCAAAGCGCCGATCGCCGGCCGCGTGCAAGTGGAGCTGTCGGCACTGCAAGGCAGCTTGCCGCGGCGTCAAGTGTTGCTGTCTGCGCGCTGGGTGGTGACGCCGAACACGTCGGCGCCGCCGCGCGCTTTTCGCGCCGACGAGGCGGTGCCGTGGACGGACGCGTCGCCCGAAGCGCTGGTCGTCGCGCAACGTGTTGCGATGTGGCGGTTGGCGCAGCGCATCGCGGGCAGCTTGCGGGGCGGCTGAATCGCGATTGGGGGTTGATGACTTGAAATTGACGGGCCGCTCGCGGGCTGGATCGACCCACATAGCTGCTGAGCCGTGTAAAACCTCCGCACAACGGCCCTTTCGTTGCACGGTCTTGGATCCGAATTCGGTTTGAAGCGGACGCTCAAGGCGCTTTTTGGCTCTTGAGCTCTCGATCAACCAGGGCTTTCAACTGTTCTGCGCCGAAGTCCCGCAGCGGCGTCCCGTTGACGAAGAAGCCCGGCGTTGCCGTGACCTTCAACGCTTTCATGTCGGCAGTGTTCTGCCGCAGCACCTGCTCGACCTCGGGGCTTGCGGCTGCCGACTTGGCTTTGGCGACATCCAGTCCCAGCTCTTTGACGGTGTCCCAGATCAACTCCGGCTGCGGATTGTGGTGAGCGGCCCACCGCGGTTGATCGGCCAGAACCTTTTCGACCACCTCCCAATACCTGCCCTGCTGGCGGGCGCCTTCGATGATCTTGACAGCGGTGTCGGATCCCTGGTGCAGCGCGGCGTATCGGACAACCAAGCGGACCTGTCCGAAGCTCGCGTTGACGATCCCCTTGACGATCGGATAGAAGGCCCGGCACGTCTCGCACGACGGGTCGAAGAATTCCACGATCGTGACCTTGGCGGCGGGGTTGCCGAAGATCGGCGAGTGCGGCCGCACGAAAGCGTCGTTGTTGGCTTGTGCGGCCTGCACGACTTCTTGAGTCGAGCGTTCACGCAGGAACAGCGCACCCGCGATGAACGCCACCACGACCACGGCGGCCGTCGAGATGACGAGCCATTTCTTGTTCATGTTTTCCCCTTTCGTTTTGCGACCCACAACAGAGCCAGGACGGCCGAGAAAGCGACCAGCGACAACAAGGGAATCGGCACGATGCCGGCCACCTGAACGTCGGCATCGGCACACGACACGCCCTGGCTGCAAGGCGCAAGCGCTTCGGAGACGACGCCCCAGAAAATCAGGCAGTGGTACAGGGCAATCGTCCACCCTGCCCAAGCCAGGGGCGCCGCATAGCGTGCGCTGCGATGGTCGGATGTGAGCAGGCCCACCCCCAGGATCGCCACCAGCGGGAACATTGCGATGCGCTGGTACCAGCACAACACGCACGGCGTCTTGCCCATCACTTCGCCCAGAAAGAGCGCTCCGGCCGTGGCCAGCAATGCGATCAGCCAGGCCAGGAACAGGGGCGTCCAAGCCGAAGGTTCGGTGCGCACAAGCTCGTGCGTCGTGGTCATGGCGCCGGCTGCGTGAAAGCCGCAACAGCCTTGATGTCGACCGTCGAGACGCTGCCGTCGGGCGCCTTGAACTCGAGCGTCAGCGGCACGATCTCTCCGGCCTTGAGCTGCTGCTTCAAGTCCATCATCATCAAGTGGTAGCCGCCCGACTTGAGTTCGATCGACTGCCCGGCCTTGATGGGCAGCTCACCTGCAGGTCGCATCCGCATGATGCCGTTGTCCATCTTCATTTCGTGAACCTCGACCACGCCCGCCAGCGGGGAATGCACGCCCGTCAGCCGAACGTCCTTCTGCGCGGTGATGCGCATGAAGGCACCGCTCGACATCTGCTGGGGCACCGTCGTGCGTGCCCAGGCCCTGTCCACGGTCACCTGCGCCTGGGCGCTCGGCCAGAAAGGACCGAAGCAAACCAGCGCGGCCACCCACCACCGTTCAATCTTCATGTGCATCCACCCATCCTCAGGCCTGCTCGGCCAACAACGACTCGATCAGGCGCTGCAGCGCCGCGAAGTCCGGCGCACCGACGTAGCGCTCTACGATGCGCCCGCGCTTGTCGATCAGAAAGGCCGTCGGCGTCTGCCGCACCTCGCCGAACGACTTCGCGATCTTCCCCGCATTGTCCAGGGCCACCGGGAACGGAAGCTTGTTGTAGGCGACCAATCGGGCGACGGACGCCGGTGGGTCGTAGCTCATGGCCACAGCCAGCGTCTCGTAGCCCTTGGCCCTGAACTTGCCGTCGGATGCGAAAGCGAGCGGTCATCAGTTGCTCAGCAGCGACCTCAGATCGGCCGCGACGTCGGCCGCCGATTGTTCGTGTCGGAAGGCCAGGCGCAATTGCCCCTTGGGATCGAACGCGTAGGTCACGGCAGTGTGGTCCATGGTGTACGAACTGGCAGTCGACACCTTCTGGAAGAAGACCTTGAACTCCTTGGCAGTGGCCGCAAGCTCCTCAGCATTGCCGCGCAGCGCGATGAAGCTCGGATCGTAGGCTTTCATGTATTCGCGCAGCACCTGCGGTGTGTCGCGTTCGGGATCGACCGTGATCAACACCACCTGGACCTTGTCGCCGTCCGCGCCGAGCAGCTTGCGCACCTCCATCGCGCGCGCCAGCGTCGTCGGGCACACCTCGGGGCACTGTGCGAAGCCGAAGAACACCAGCACGACCTTGCCCTTGAATTCGGCGAGCGAGCGGATCGAACCTTCGGCATCCGGCAACCGGAAGTCGCGCCCGTAGGGTGCGCCGGTGATGTCGATGCCCTTGAATGGCGCCGGCGGCGCTGCGGGCTGGCAAGCAGCGAATGTGGTTGCGCATGCCGCCGACAAGAGGTCGCGTCGAAGCGGGGACCGGAGTGTCATGAAACCCTTTCGGTGGTGCTGCGCCGGTAGGTTGCATGCTCGTTGAAAGAAGCCAGGATCAGCAGCCCGGCGCTGCTGACGACAAAGATGTCGGCGAGATTGAACGCCGGCCAGTGCATGCCGCGCCAGTGCAGATCGAGGTAGTCGACCACAGCGCCGATGCGCAGCCGGTCGACGACGTTGCCCAGCGCGCCGCCGATCAGGCCGACGTATGCCACAGCCTCCAGTCGGCTGTGCACGCCTCGGCGCAGCATCATCGCGAGCACGACGCTGACGCCGATGCCGAGTGCCGTGAAGAACCAGCGCTGCCAGCCGCCTGCATCGGCCAGGAACGAAAACGCCGCACCGGGGTTGAGCACGTGCACGAGGTTGAACCAGGACGTGACGCGCACCTGCTCGCCCAGGAGCAGAGAGGAAGCCACGAGATGCTTGGTCGCCTGGTCCGCGGCCGTGAGGGTGGCGGCGGCCAGCATGCAGCCGCGCCAGAGGTGGCGCGAGTCGAAGCTCGATTCACTCATTCTCGGCCTCGAGCAGCCGCGCAAGCTCGTCGGAGACGGCCATCGGCTTGAAGGCACTCACGTTCGACCGGCCGTTATTGCCGCGAGGCAGCCGCTGGGTCAGATGACCGATGGGCGTCAACGCCAGCCGCATCAGTTGCCCTCGAACCTCGCGACCGTCGGCCAGATCCCAGGCCGCTCGCAGCATCAGCACGTGCACGCGCCAATGGCGTCCGAAGTCGCGCTGGCCCAGCACATGCGCACGCTCCATGAGCACGAGCGCGGGCGCCGGTTCACGCCTGGCCAGGCTCGCGCGCGCGGCGGCCATAGCGGCATCGAAGGCGGCGATGCGTGCCGAGTGGGAACTCATCACCGGTCTCCTCGAAAGCGCAGCAACCGAAGGCCGTTGGCCACCACCAGCAGGCTCGCCCCCATGTCGGCGAACACGGCCATCCACATCGATGCGTTGCCGAACACGGCGAGCACGAGGAACACGGCCTTGATGCCGAGCGCCAATGCGATGTTCTGCCACAGCACCGAGTGCGTGGCGCGCGACAGGCGCACCGTCTCGGCAATGCGGCGCAAGTCGTCGTTCATGACCACGACGTCAGCGGCCTCCATGGCGGTGTCGGTGCCAGCCGCACCCATCGCGATGCCGATGTCGGCTTGCGCCAGCGCCGGCGCGTCGTTGATGCCGTCGCTAGTCATCGCCGTCGGGCCGTGATGGGCCTGCAGCGCCTTGATGGCGTCGAGCTTGTCCTGCGGCAGCAGGTTGCCGCGCGCCTCGTCGATGCCTGCCTCGTGCGCGATGGCGCTGGCAGTGGCCTGGTTGTCGCCGGTCAGCATCACCGGCGTGATGCCCAGGGCCTTGAGCAACGCCACCGCCTCGCGCGAAGAGTCCTTGATGGTGTCGGCCACGGCGAACAGCGCGATCGGGCCGCTATCGGACGCCAGCACGCTGACCGTGCGGCCCGCCTCTTCGTGAATGCGCAGCGAGCTTTCCAGGGCCGGCGAGCATTGGCCGCGCTCCTCGATCAAGCGGTGGTTGCCGAGCGCGTAGGTGTTGCCGTTGATCTCGGCCTGGATACCACGGCCCGCGATGGCCTGAAAGTTCTTGGCGTCGACGCTGTTGGGGCGCAGGCCGGCTGCCACGGCACGTGACACCGGGTGATCCGAGTGCGCAGCCAGTGCCGCGGCGATGTGCTCGGCGGTGGCCGCGTCGGTACCCGCATCCAGCACCGTCCAATCGACCAGCCTGGGCTTGCCCTCGGTGATGGTCCCGGTCTTGTCCAGAGCGATCGCCTTGAGCTTGCGTGCACCTTCGAGATGGATGCCGCCCTTGACGAGGATGCCGCGACGCGCGGCGGCGGCCAGGCCGCTGACGATCGTCACCGGCGTGGAGATCACGAGCGCGCAGGGGCAGGCGATCACGAGCAGGACGAGCGCCTTGTAGACCGCCTGCAGCCAGGTCCAGCCCAGCAGCCAAGGGCCGAGCAGCGCCACCGCCAGCGCGATCACGAATACGGCGGGCGTGTAGATCGCCGCGAAACGATCGACGAAGCCTTGCGTCGGTGCGCGCGTCGCCTGCGCCTCCTCGACCGCGTGGATGATGCGTGCCAGCGTCGAGTTCGTCGCCAGCGCCGTCACCCTGAACTCGAAGCTGCCGGTCTCGTTGATCGTGCCGGCGAACACCGCATCGCCCTCGGCCTTGTCCACCGGCATGCTCTCGCCGGT
>CADEEN010000141.1 GCA_902826345.1 uncultured Burkholderiales bacterium
ATGCGGCTGCGACGCCTGCACGTTGCGCACGTAGATGCGGTCCAGCGGCAACAGCGGCCAGCGCGCCGGAAACGTGCGCGCCAGGCGGCCCGTGGCGGCGACGAAGACATCGCGCAAGCCGGCGCTGCGCGACAGGCGCTCGTCGGCGCGTGCGCGCCAGTCGTTGAAATCACCGGCGACGACGAGCGGCGCGTCCGCAGGCACGTCGCGCTCGATCAGGCGGCACAGCTCGTCGAGCTGGTGATGGCGCTCGCGCTCGAACAGGCCCAAGTGCACGCAGATCGCATGCAGCAGACCGCCCGGCGAATCGAGCACGCAGTGCAGAAAGCCGCGCGCTTCGCTGCGGCCGCTGTTGGCGACGTGGTTGCGGTGCGAGACGATCGGATAGCGCGACAGCAAGGCGTTGCCGTGGTCGCCATGGGGATAGACGGCGTTGCGGCCATAGGCGTGGTCCTTCCACAGCGTATCGGCCAGGTACTCGTACTGCGGCACCGCTGGCCAGTTTTTCTGCCGCAGCGCGTGCCGCGCATGGTTGCCGATGACCTCCTGCAGGAACACCACGTCGGCGGCAACGGCACGCACCGCCTCGCGCAGCTCCTGCAGGATGAAGCGGCGGTTGAGCGGGGTGAACCCTTTGTGAACGTTGAGGCTGAGCACGCGCAGTGTCGAATGGGGCATGGAACACCAGCAGACCGGAACGAGCACTATGCCGGCTCAAACGCCTGCGGGCTGTCGGCGCAGCCCACCCCTGGCGCGTAGGCGTTCGCCTACAGAAGGGTGATCATGCCGCCACGAGCACCCGGTTGCGGCCCTCGCGCTTGGCGGTGAGCAGCTCGTCGTCGGCACGCTTGAGCAGCGCCTGCCAGCTCTCGACGACGCGCAGCGAATCGGCGACGCCGGCCGAAAAACTCGTGCCGGCATCGGCCACCGCGCCCTGCACCAGCGACTCGACGCGCCAGCGTTTCAACAGCGCGGCGATCTTGCGCCGCGCGCCGGCGGCGTCGGTTTCGGGCATCAGCACGCAGAACTCTTCGCCGCCGTAGCGGCAAGCGACGTCGCTCTTGCGCAGGTTGGCGACGAGCACGCGGCCGAAGGCGGCGAGCAGGCGATCGCCGGCGTCGTGGCCGCGCTCGTCGTTGACGCGCTTGAAATGATCGAGGTCGATGATCACCGCGGCCAGTGGCTTGTGTTCACGCTGCGACAGCGCCCACATCGCCGGCAGCGTGTTGTTCAGGTGGCGGCGGTTGAACAGGCCGGTGAGCTCGTCGCGCGTGGCCTGCTGACGCAACGCTTCCTGCAACGATTGCACCTCGCTCATCTTCTGCGACAGCGCCTTGTTCGCGGCTTCGAGTTCGGCGCGCGCGCGTTCGGTGGCGCGGCGCTGCGCATCTTTTTCGTCGAGCTGGTGTTGCAGCAGCAGCAGCTCGGTCTGCAAGGCCGCGGCCTGGTAGTGCGCGCGCGACGCGAGCTGGGCGCGCTCGACCGACAAGCGCTGCCACTCACGCACGGCGGCCAGCGCGGCGGCTGCATCGCCGTGCGCTTCGAGCACTTCCGATTGCAGCAGGTGCACCGCGCAGCGCACACGCAGGCTGACGCCGAGGTCGCCCGCCGCAGCGCGGTCGTGCGCGGCCGCGAGCTGCGACGCAGCGCGCGGCAGGTCGCCCTCGGCGCGGGCGAGCAACGCTTCGGCCAGCGCCAGTTCGAGCTGCTCCTCGACGATCGGCTCGCGCTCGACCTCGCGCGCGCGTTCGACGAGCCGGCGCCCGAGCCCGGCATCGCCGGCGCTGAAGGCGGCGATGGCCATCGTCTCGAAATGCGGCGTCAGCGCGCCGCGGCCGCTGGCGTCGGTGGGCAGCGCGACGACGCGCTCGATGTCGGCCAGCACCTCGGCGGCGCGGCCGATTTCGGTCAGCACGATGATGCGGTTGATCCAGAGCACACTGGCCAGGCGCGGATTCTTCGCGTGGTCGAAGCGCGCCAGGCCGGCCTCGACATGCTTCAACGCCTCGTCGTAGTCGCCGAGCTGCATCAGCTCGTGGGCGAGGTTGCAATGCAGCACCGCGTCGTAGCCGTGGCCGCGCGCCGGCGGCGCGTCGCGCAGCGCCTGGTACATGTAGGCAAAGGCCTGCTCCGATTCGTTGCGCGCCGAGTAGCAGCCGGCGATGGTGTTCAGCAACAGCCCGCGCTGCTCGTGGCGCAGCACCGCCAGGCCCTCGTCGCGCAGCGCCAGCACGAGCTGCAGCGATTCGTCGTAACGGCCGGCGCGCCACAGGCCGCGCGCGACGCCGGTCTGCGCGAGGATGCGGCCGGCGGCGTCGCCGAGGCGCTCGAAGATCTGCTGCGCCGCGCGCAACTCGGGTGCGGCCACACGCGGCCGGGCGAAATAGATCAGGTGAAAACCGCGCGCCAGCCGCGCCCAGCCTTCACCCGCGGCGTCCTGGCGCGCCAGCGCCTTGGCCAGCGCCTGGTCGGCCAGCGCGATGGCGCGCGCTGAGTCGATGTGCAGCAGCTTCCAGGCCTGCTGGGCCAGGCGCAGCGCTTCGCTGGAGCGGGTGGCGGCGGCGGGAGTTGCCATGGCGGCATTGTGTGCGTCAGCGAGCGCATTGCGCCGCAGTGGACCTCGGCACGACGCGCGGCGAAGTGCGCACTGTGCACGCTCGCTGCCCGCGGGCAAGGCCCTCTTGGAACGAACGTGCGCCGGTCGTAGCATGCCCACCCCACCTCAGGAGACTCCGATGACCGCCGATACCGTCTGCACCCTGGTGCCTTACTTCAAGGTCAAGCCCGGCCAGCTTCCGGCGTTTCGCGCCGGCGTGGCCGCGTTCGTCGAACGCACGAAGAGCGAGCGGAGCTGCGTGCACTACGCGTTCTCGTTCGACGGCGACAACGCGCATTGCCGCGAAGGCTATGACGACGCCGCCGCGCTGCTGGGGCACCTCGACAACGTCGGCGCGCTGCTCGGCGAGGCGCTGAAAATTGCCGACATCGCGCGTCTCGAAGTGCATGCGCCGGCGGCGGAGATCGAGAAGCTGCGCGCGCCGATGGCGGCGCTGAAACCGCAGTTCTTCGTGCTGGAACCCGGCGGGATCCGGCGCTGAAGCGAACTCAGCGCCAGGCGCTGGCGCGATCGAGCGCCGCGATCAGCGGTGCATCGAGTTGCAACGACGCCGCACGCGCCAGTTCGTCGAACTGCGCGACTGTCGTGGCACTGGCGATCGGCGCCGTGAGACCCGGCCGCGCCATCTGCCACGCCAGCGCAACCTGCGCCGGCGTGGCGTGGCACGCCGCCGCGGCCTCATCCAGAGCGGCCAGGATGCGAAAGCCGCGCTCGTTGAAGTACGCCTGCTGGACGCCGCTGCCGCGCGGGCTCTTGGCGAGGTCCGCCTCGCCGCGGTACTTGCCGGTGAGGAAGCCGCGCGCGAGGCCGAAGAAGTTGATCACGCCGACGCCCCGCGCACGCACCAGCGGCTCCAGCTCCGCTTCGTAGGGCTCGCGGTCGGCCAGGTTGTACAGCGGCTGCAGCGTCTCATAGCGCGGCAGGCCGAAGCGCTCGCTGGTGTCGAGCGCCTCAGCCAAGCGCGCCGCGCTGTGATTCGACGCACCGATGGCGCGCGCCTTGCCGGCACGGATCAGGTCGGCATAGGCGCCGAGCGTGTCTTCGAGCGGTGTGGCCACATCGTCGTCGTGCGATTGGTAGAGATCGATGTGATCGGTCTGCAAGCGGCGCAGCGAGTCATCGACGGCCTGGCGGATCCACTTCGGCGACAGGCCGCTGCGGCCCGAGCCCTCGTCGCCCATCGGCTTGCCGACTTTCGTGGCGATCAGCACGCGGTTGCGCTTGCCGCTCTTCTTCAGCCAGCGGCCGATGACCGACTCCGACTCGCCGCCCTGATGCTTCGGCGCCCAGCGCGAGTACACGTCGGCGGTATCGATCAGGTTGAAGCCGGCGCCGACGAAAGCGTCGAGCAAACGAAACGAAGTGCCTTCATCGGCCGTCCAGCCGAAGACGTTGCCGCCGAACACCAGCGGCGCGGTGGACAGGCCGGATCGACCGAGCGGTCGCTGCTCCATGCTCAACCCGCGTGCCGCCGCGCGGCCCAGAACGTGGCGCCCTCGTCGCCATAGCGCTCGGCATGCGGCACGTCGCGCGCCAGCTCGAAGCGGTCGCCGGCGCGCAGATGGCGCACCGCATCGCCCTCGGTCAGCCAGAACTCACCGCGCACCACCAGCGCCTTGATGGCGAACGGATGGCGGTGCGTGTCCAGCATCTGGCCGGGCTGCCACTCGCGCACCAGCACTTCGTCGAAGCCTTCGGCGCGGGCGGTGGTTTCGAATTGCTCGTAGGTCGGTTGGTCCGGTGTCATGCGCTGCTCCAGGAGAATTCCTGCGATGGGTGAGCCAATTATGGGCACTCCGGCCCTTGCACGTTGAGCCCACGCGCCGCAGGTCTTGCTGTTCCCGGTCAAGCGACAATCGCGGCCACTTCACCCAGAGCAGACAACGCGTGATCACGGCGGAAAACCTCCCCGCCGCTTTGAGCGCACTTGGATTCACGACTCGCGGCAAGTGGGAAGTCTGGTCGATCGGATCGGCTTCGGTGAGGGTCAACCTTCAGGCCAAGCAGATCGAGTACCCGACCGCCGATGGTCTCGTGGTCAACGACCTCACCACCTGCAACTTCTCCGCGAACGAGAATTTCGTTGTCTTGGAGTGCGTCGTCAGGCTGCTGCGCAAAGGCTACAAACCGCTGCATCTCGAACTCGAACCGCGCTGGCAACTCGGTCGCGGCGCCAGCGGCGGCAAGGCCGACATCCTCGTCAAGGATCAGCAGGGCCGGCCGCTGCTGCTCATTGAGTGCAAGAAAGCCGGTACCGAATTCAAACGCGCCTGGACCAAGACACTACAAGACGGCGACCAGCTCTTCAGCTATGCACAGCAGATCAGCGAAACACAGTTCCTCTGCCTGTACACGGCCGACCTCGATGGCGACGCGGTGCGCTACACCTCGCACATCGTCGCCCACCGCGACAACGAGCGCTACCTCGCCGACAACCCGCATTTCAAGCCTTTCCGCAAGGCCACCGACGTCAAGGAACGGCACGCCGTCTGGCGCGACACCTACAAGCTCGACTTCCGCACCAAGGGCCTGTTCGAGGACAACATCCCGCCCTACCAGATCGGCAAGAGCAAGTACACGAGCGCCGATCTGCAGGCGGTGAACTCGGTCGACTAGCAGGGCAAGTACCACGAGTACGCCACCATCCTGCGCCAGCACAACGTCTCCGGCCGCGAGAACGCTTTCGACAAGCTGGTGAACCTGTTCCTGTGCAAGCTGGTCGATGAACTGGAGAACCCGAACGACCTCAAGTTCTACTGGAAGGGCGTCGCCTACGACACGCACTTCGATTTGCTCGACCGTTTGCAACAGCTCTACCAGGCCGGCATGGGGCGCTTTCTGGGCGAGAAGATCACCTACATCAACCAGAACGACGTGAGCAACGCGCTGCGCTTCGTGCGGCAGAACCCCGATGCCACGCAGCGCGCGGTGTGGAACCTGTTCCAGCAGCAGAAGTTTTTCACCAACAACGATTTTTCGCTGATCGACGTCCACAGCGAACGGCTGTTCTATCAGAACGCCGATGTGCTGCTGCGCATCATCCAGATGTGGCAGGACATCAAGCTGAGCAGCCCGGGCCAACACAACCAGTTTCTCGGCGACATGTTCGAGGGCTTCCTCGACCAGGGTGTGAAGCAGAGCGAGGGCCAGTTCTTCACGCCGATGCCGATCTGCCGTTTCATCCTGATGAGCCTGCCGCTGGAGCAGATCGTCAAATCCAGCACCGTGCCCCCGAAAGCTATTGACTACGCCTGCGGCGCAGGCCACTTTCTCACCGAGCTGGCGTTGCAGCTCGAGCCGATGGTCAAGACGCACAAAAAGGCTGGCATGGCGGCTCACCACAAGGCCATCGTCGGCATTGACAAGGAATACCGCCTCTCCAAAGTGGCCAAAGTGTCTGCTTTCATGTATGGGCACGACATTCGCATCTGCCATGGCGACGCGCTGGTGCGCAGGCAAGAAGCCTTTCCCGAAATCGAAGACGGCACGTTCGACATCCTGGTGGCGAATCCGCCGTTCAGCGTGCGCGGCTTTCTGGAAACGCTGCCCGATAGCGAGCGCACTGCCTACTCGCTGACCGACACCATCGACAAGCTCGACACGGCCAACAGCATCGAGACCTTCTTTCTGGAGCGCGCGAAGCAATTGCTCAAGGGCGGCGGCGTGGCCGCCATCATCCTGCCGTCATCGGTGCTGTCGAACGGGAACAGCACCTACATCCGCGCGCGGGAAATCCTGCTGCAGTACTTCGACATCGTGGCCATCGTCGAATTCGGCAGCGGCACCTTCGGCAAGACGGGCACCAACACGGTCACGCTGTTCCTGCGCCGCAAGCCAACAGCACCCGACACGGCGTCGCACTACCTCGACCGGCTCAATGAATGGTTCGGCAACGACGAAGGCCAGGATGCGTATCGAGACGAGCACCTGATCGACGCCTATGCCGCGCACATCGGCGTGCCGGCGGCGGACTACAAGGGCCTGCTGCAAGGCAATGCGGAGGGCGCGTGGGCTGACCATGACCACTTCGAGCAGTACAAGAAGAGGTTCAACGACAGCGGTGAGGTGGAGCGGCTGTCGAAGCAGCGGGCTTTTAAGGCGTTGAACGATGCCGACAAAGAGAAGGAGCTGCGAAAGCGTTTCCTCAACTTTGCCCACGGCATTGAGCGCGACAAGCTCTACCACTTCGTCATCGCCAGTGACCAGACGCATCCGGTGCTGATCATTCGAAGCCCGACAGACAGCAAGGCCCAGAAGCAATTCCTAGGTTATGACTGGAGCGCGTCGAAAGGTGATGAAGGCATCAAGATCGTCAGGGACGTTCAGGGCCACCACACGACGCTGCTGTACGACGAGGCAGACCGAAACAATCCGGCGAAGCTGAACAGCTTTGTGTCTGCGCTATTCGGTGGTGCACCGGTCGCGCTGCCTGTCAACTTGGCAAAGCTCGCGCATCACGTTCGTCTGGTCGACGTGCTCGACTTCAAGCGCGGAGTCTTTGAGAAGCAAATTTCTCTTTCGCTGGCCAAGGCGCCTGTTCAAGCTGCAAACAAGTGGCCCGTGCAAAAGCTCGGCACTGTCTGCAGCTTCGAGTACGGAAGACCCCTACCCGCGGCGCGACGGATCCCAGGCCCCTATCCGGTCATGGGCTCAAATGGTCGTGTGGGCCGCCACTCCGAATACCTTGCGAACGGCCCGGCCATCATCATTGGTCGGAAAGGATCGGCAGGTGAGGTCATTTGGGAAGAGGAGAACTGCTATCCGATCGACACAACTTTCTTCGTACGCCCGAAGCAGGACATTCGGCTCCCGTTTCTCTTTCAAGCACTGCATGCCTTGAATCTGCCGGGGCTACGTGGCGGTACGGGAGTTCCGGGACTGAACAGGAACGACGCCTATGAGCTTGAAGTGGCGATTCCTCCATTGGGAACTCAGGACGATGTGGTCTCTGAGTTAAAGATCGTGGACCGCGAGGTTGGTGTTGCTGCCACCGACCACACTGCTGCGCAGACAGAATTGGATTCACAAGTTGAGGTCGTCTTCAAGATGACTAAGACGTCTCGAGAAGTGGGCGCTTTGGCGCTCGCCATTCAGTACGGTATCTCCGAGTCCATGAACGAGTCCGGCGTCGGCTACAAGATCTTCCGGATGAACGAGATCGTGCAGCGGCGCATGGTCGATGGCGGGCAGATGAAATGCGCCGACATCTCGGCCGAGGAGTTTGCGAAGTACAAGCTGAGCCGGGGTGATCTGCTGTTCAATCGAACAAACAGCATCGAGCATGTGGGCAAGACCGGCCTGTTCGATCTTGAAGGCGATTACTGCTTTGCTTCGTATCTGGTCAGGGTCGTGCCGGATGTCTCCAAGGTACTGCCGCAGTTCCTGGTTCTGATGATGAACTCGACAGCCTTTCAGGCCGAAGCCAAGGGCAAGGCGTCGAAGTCGATCAACCAGGCGAACATCAACGCCACCATCATGCGCAACATCAAGGTGCCGGTACCGCCACTGCCCGAGCAGAAGCGCCTGGTCGCCAAGGTCCAAGCGCTGGAAAAGAAGATCTCCGACGCGCAAGCCGTGATTGCCGGCGCGCCCGCGCGCAAGCAGGCGATCCTGCAGCGCTACCTGTAGGCCGCCGCTCGGTATGCCGACGATCCGCCGCCCTGCATCACTGACCGCCGTTGGCTTGCCGTACGGAAGGGCTTCGGGCCTCCATCCGGGAAGACATACTTCTGTCGACGAACGCGCAGACATGCGACATGACACAGCCGTCGGTCGCTCAGGGATACGACAGCGTCAAGCTCTGCGTCGGACCGCTCCATGCCATTTGCAAGCGAGAGAGCACACCGCGCCAGCTCGATGTGATCCGGCACCGTATCCCCATGCGGATTGCGAAAGGTGTTGACGCCGACGATCGGGTACTCGCCGGTGTGCTTCTGCATCTCATTGTGCGTCGACTACTTCTGGATCTTGCTGGTCACGCGGGATCGACCGGCTCTCCAGAGAGGATTGCTTCGAGATCCTGTCGCTCGCCCAGGAGGCGAATCACGTCGATGAAGTCCGCCCGTTCGATGTAGAACCAACGAACGGGAAAACGCCGCAGCGGCCAGGATCGCAAACCCTCGATGCCGGTGATCTGGCCCAGCCGTGGCGAGCCGATGCCGGGCATGCCTTGGATCGCCTGTGCAGCCTCGCGCGCTGCCTCGAAGAGGCGCTCGGCCAAGGCTTGACCGCCTTGCTCGGCGTACCACTGCGTGACCTCGATAACGTCGATCTCGGCACGAGGCCGAAGCACGACTCGCTTCATGCGCTGGTGCGCATGGCCACTGCACGCAAGCTCGCCCAGTCCGACTCGGTCATCTCTCGCGGTGGTCCGGATGCGAGGCCTTCCTCGATCAATTCGCGCAAGCGCGCGGCGGCTTGCTGCTCACGGTCACGACGCACCAGATCACGCAGGTACTCGCCGGCATCGGCGTAGTCGCCCTTGCGCACGCGCTCATCGACAAAAGTTCGAAGCGCGTCGGGCATATCAACATTCACGGGCTTGACGTCCATCGGGATTCCCTTGGGTCCATGGGGCAGTCAGGATTATCCAACCGCAGCGGGCTACATGCTGCGCCGGTACTGCCCACCCACCTCGAACAGCGCGCTCGTGATCTGGCCGAGCGAGCAGACGCGCACGGCGTCCATCAGCACGTCGAAAACGTTCTTGTTGTCGATCACCGCTTGCTGCAGACGCTTGGCCATTGCGGGCGCCTCGGCGGCGTGCTTCGCTTGGAAATCGGCAAGCCGCTTCAACTGCGACTGCTTTTCTTCGTCCGTCGATCGCGCCAATTCGATGTGATCCGGCACCGTCTCCCCATGCGGATTGCGGAAGGTGTTGACGCCGATGATCGGGTACTCGCCGGTGTGTTTCTGCATCTCGTAGTGCATCGACTCTTCCTGGATCTTGCCGCGCTGGTAGCCGGTTTCCATGGCGCCCAGCACGCCGCCACGCTCGGTGACCTTCTCGAACTCCTGCAGCACGGCCTCTTCGACCAGCTCGGTCAGCTCGTCGATGACGAACGCGCCCTGGTTCGGGTTCTCGTTCTTCGCCAGGCCCCACTCGCGGTTGATGATGAGCTGGATCGCCATCGCGCGGCGCACGCTCTC
>CADEEN010000142.1 GCA_902826345.1 uncultured Burkholderiales bacterium
AGCGCACCGAACTGCTGGTGTTTTTGACTCCCAAGGTCGTGACTGAAAAGGCGGCAGTACGGTGAGGGCGCGCGATCATCGCGCCTGCTTTGGCAGTGGAGGTTCGCGCGGTCGCTTGTTGAGCCTGGTTGGCTTGGCGTTGGTTGTCGCTTGCGGCGGTGGAGGAGGTGCAACCGGTACCACGCCATTGGGTGATGGCTCTGGCGCCAACCCGTTTGGATCTGGAGCTGGCACGCCGCCTTTCGGCACGGGGTCCCAGGGGTTGTCGGGTGATGGGCCGCGTCCCGCAGCTGATCCGGCTGTTGTTGTCAGCGACGACGCGATTCAAGGCACGGTCGTCAACTCTCGCACTGGTACTCCGCTTCCCGGTGCATCAGTGCGTTTCTCCGGCGACACATTGACGACCGGCAATGACGGCGCTTACCGCCAGCAGACCGCCACTGCTGCGCCGCGTGTGCTCTTCGAAGTCAGTGCCAGCGACCACGAAACGCTCTACGTACCGACTGAAGTGCTCGGCACCGTGCCCTCGGTGGGGCTACAGCGCCTCACCTCCTTCGGCACGACCGCCGATGTGACGGTGGCCACCGGTGGCACAGTTACCGACACTGCCAGTTCGGCAGCCGTGATCCTGCCTGCGAACGCGTTGGTCGCCGCAGGCGGCGGCCCAGCGCCCGGCACTGTAGGCGTGCGCGTGACTCAGGTCGCCGTTGGCACGGACAGCCATCTGCTGTCCGGCGACTACACCGATGTCAATGGTGACCCGGTTGAAACTTTCGGCGGCGTCACGCTGAGTTCCTCGGCTGCAGTCGACGTTGCCAGCGGGCAGGCAATGACTCTCAGCATCCCTGTCAGCAGCCGCGCCACTGCTCCCTCAACGGCCAACCTGTATCGCCTCGACGCCGCCAGCGGCCGTTGGGTTCAGTCAGGCTCGGCAACCTTGTCGGGTGGTGTCTATACGGCTGCGATTGATGCCTTCGGGCAGTGGATGGTCGGTGCCGCGATCGCCAGTCCCGTCGCCATCACCGGCTGCGTCAACGACGACACAGGAGCACCGGCCTCCAACGTGCGCATCGAGGCCGAGGGCATCAGCTATTCAGCCATCTCTCAGGCGACAACCAATGCACTGGGACAATTCACCGTCACCGGCCGGCCGTCCAGTCGCCTGCTCGTCTCTGGACGCAAAGGCTCTTTCTTGACCAATGCCGCTTCGGTGGATGTAGGGGCGGTGACTACCTTCAACATCACGACGTGCCTGACATTGCCCTCGTCCAATGGCGCGACGATGCGCCTGACGTGGGGCGCCAGCCCGTCGGACATCGATTCGCATCTGCGCACGCCCGACGGCTCGCATGTCTTCTACTCATCCAAAGGGTCGTTGACGGCAGCACCGTTCGCCAGCCTGGACGTCGATGACGTGACTGGCTTCGGCCCGGAGGTGACGACGATCCGGCGCCCTCGGGTGGGCATCTATCGCTTCTACCTGCACAACTTCTCGCAGAGTTTCACGCCCGGCATGACCGGGTCACCGACGCGCGTCGAGTTGAACTACGTCGGCCGCACGGTCGTGTTCAGCCCGCCGCCGGGCGAGGGCAGCGCCTTGTGGTGGCACATGTTCGACCTCTACATCGCGCCGAACTGCACGATGACGCTCTACCGCTACAACCGATGGCGAGCCGACGAGCCGCAGAACCCGAACGCATCGACGACGACCTCTGCGGCCACGGAGTGCGTGCCCTCCTAGCGTCCGGCGGGCCCATGTCTTGATCTCGCTGGTCGGCATGCCCGGCAGTGGCAAGTCCACCGTAGGGCGTCACGTGGCACGGCACCTCGGCCTTCCGTTCGTCGATACCGACCAGCGGATCGAGCAGCGCATCGGCTGTTCGATCCGCGCCTACTTCGAGTTGCATGGCGAAGCGGCGTTTCGCGACGTCGAGGCCGAGGTGATTGAAGAGGTCACGCATGACGGCACTACCGGTGTCGTGGCCACGGGGGGCGGCGCCGTGCTGCGTGACGGCAACCGTGCCGCGCTGCGCGAACGCACCCAAGTGTTCTACCTGCGCAGCACGCCCGAAGATCTCGCGCGGCGACTTCGTCATGACACGCACCGGCCGCTCTTGCAAGGCAGCGCCGACCCGCTCAAACGCCTGCGCGCGCTCTTCCAGGAGCGCGACCCGCTGTACCGACGCTGTGCGCACTTCGTCATCGAGACGGGGCGGCCCTCGGTCCACACCCTCGTCAGCATGGTGCTGATGCAGATCGAACTGGCCGGCTTGGCGCCGTTGCCGAAAGAAGCAACGCCGCCGCGCCCGTAAACTCGGCGGCATGGTTTCCCTGCCGTCTTCTGCATCTGCAACGATCGACGCGCCATCACGCCTGTCGATCGAGTTCGGCGATCGCAGCTACGACATCCTGATCGGTCGCGGCGTGTTGTCGGACGCCGCAGCCTGGCAAGCGCTACCGCGTGCCGAATGTGCAGTCATCGTCAGCAATGCCGTCGTGGCGGGCCTCTATGGCGCCGCACTGCAAGGTGCACTTGCAGCGCACTACCGTCGCGTGCTGACGGTCGAGCTGCCCGACGGCGAAGCGCACAAGGACTGGCCGACGCTCAACCTGATCTTCGACCGGCTGCTCGCCGAAGGCTGCGACCGCAAGACGGTGCTGTTCGCGCTCGGCGGCGGCGTCGTCGGTGACATCACCGGCTTCGCCGCCGCGGCCTACATGCGCGGCGTGCCTTTCGTGCAGGTGCCGACGACGCTGCTTGCGCAGGTCGACTCTTCAGTCGGCGGCAAGACCGCGATCAACCACCCTCGCGGCAAGAACATGATCGGCGCGTTCTACCAGCCGCGTCTCGTCGTCTGCGACCTGGCCACGCTCGACACGCTGCCGGCGCGCGAACTCAGCGCCGGGCTGGCCGAGGTCATCAAATACGGCCCGATCGCCGATGCCGACTTCTTCGAATGGACCGAGCGCCACGTCGATGGTCTCTGCGCGCGCGACCCCGCTGCGATTGCGCATGCGGTGCAACGCTCGTGCGAGATCAAGGCCGCGGTCGTCGCTGCCGACGAGCGCGAGGCCGACGTGCGCGCGATCCTCAATTTCGGCCACACCTTCGGCCACGCCATCGAGGCCGGCCTCGGTTATGGCGAGTGGCTGCACGGCGAGGCAGTGGCTTGCGGCATGGTGATGGCCAGCGACTTGTCGGCGCGTCTGGGCCTGGTGCCTCGAACTTTCGTCGATCGCATGAGTGCACTCTGCGAACGCGCCGGCCTGCCCGTGCGCGCGCCGCGGCTCGATGGGCCCGAGCAGTGGCTCGACCTGATGCGCCTGGACAAGAAGGCGCAAGGCGGCGAGATCCGCTTCGTCGTCATCGAGCAGATCGGCCGTGCTGCGCTGCGCGCCGTGCCACAGACGCTCGTGCGCGAAACGCTCGCCGCGTTTTGCGAGTGAGCGCGCTCGCACCCTACGCCTGCGACCCTGAGCGATCGCGCGGCCGGCGCATCGCCGAACCGAGCGCACCGCCGCGCAACGATCACCAGCGCGACCGCGACCGCGTCGTGCACTGCACGGCGTTCCGCCGCCTGGTCTACAAGACGCAGGTTTTTGTCAATCACGAGGGCGATCTGTTCCGTACGCGCCTGACGCACTCGCTCGAAGTCGCGCAGCTCGGCCGCTCGATCGCGCGTGCGCTGGCGCTCAACGAAGACCTGGTCGAGGCGATTGCGCTGGCCCACGACCTCGGCCACACGCCCTTCGGCCATGCCGGCCAGGACGCGCTCGACGACTGCATGAAGCCGCACGGCGGGTTCGAGCACAACCTGCAGAGCTTGCGCGTGGTCGATGTGCTCGAGCAGCGCTATCCGCGCTTCGACGGACTCAATCTCACGCTCGAAACGCGCGAGGGCATCTTGAAGCGTTGCTCATTGAAGATCGCTGAGCAAATGCAGGCCGAAGAACCCGACGGCCCGGCACGCCGCATCGTCGCCGGCGAGCAGCCGAGCCTGGAGGCGCAACTGGCCAATCTGGCTGACGAAATGGCCTACAACGCGCACGACGTCGACGACGGCCTTCGCTCCGGCCTCCTCGCCATGACGCAGTTGACCGAAGTGCCGCTGTTTGCCGATCATCGCGCCGCTGCGCTGATGGATCACCCGCAGCTGCAACAAGCGCCGGAGCGGCGCCTGTTGGCCGAGACGCTGCGACGGTTGTTGTCGGCGCAGGTCGCCGATGTGATCGCTGCGACCATCGCCAATCTGCAATCACACGCACCCGGCAACGCTGACGCTGTGCGCGCCCTGCCCGCGATGGTGCAGTTCACGCCGCCGATGCGCGAGCAGGTCACGGCGTTGAAGCGCTTTCTGTTTGCGGCGTTGTACCGGCATCCGCAAGTCGCCGACACGACGCTGCGGGCGCGAGAGGTGGTGCGCGCCTTGTTCGCCGCCTATGCCGACGCGCCGCAGCAACTGCCCGACGAGCACCGGCTCGCGCATCGGCAGATCGGCCTGCGTGCGGTGGCCGACTACATCGCCGGCATGACCGACCGCTTTGCCTCGCGCGAGTACCTGCGGCTGACCGGGCAGGTTGCCTTCGAGGGACAGTGACATGGCGCGTCAGCCGCGTCTGGCGGTGGCCGGTGAACTGCACCACGTGCTCTTGCGTGGCCACAACGGCCAGGCGGTGTTCGCCGACGATGCCGACCGCGCGTCGTTTCTCGATCTGCTGCGCGAGCCCGCCGCGCGGCTGGGCGTGGCGATCCATGCGTACGCGCTTCTCGACGCCGAGGTCCATCTGCTCGTCACGCCGGCCGAGGCCGAATCACTCGGCCGCTTGATGCAGTCGATCGGCCGGCGCTACGGCCTGCGCTTCAACCGCCGCCACGGCCGCCACGGCGCGCTGTGGGACGGCCGGTTCAGGACGAGCCTGCTCGACGCGCGCACGCTGTTGTTGCCGGCGATGCTGCACATCGAGTCGCTGGCGTTCAGGGTGGGGCCGGCGGGTTCAGCGCCGGATTGGATGTGGTCCAGCGCGACCCACCACACGGGCCGCCGGCGCGATCCGCTGGTCACGGACCACGCGCTGTACTGGCGGCTCGGCAATACGCCGTTCGACCGAGAGCAGGCGCACACACTCGCGTTGGCGGAGTATCAGCAAGGCCAGGAAGATGCGCGCTTTGGCCTCGCCGTGGCGCAGGCGCACGCCCTTGGGTCGGCGTCGTTCGTGGCTCGAATGTCAGAGACGCTGGGCAGGTCATTCGGGCCACGACCTCGCGGTAGGCCCGCACACGGTCATCCCATTAAGACTGTCCCCAAATAACAAGTCAGCTCGATGTGCGCAGTTATTTATCGAGTCTGACCCTATTAAAAAGGCGTTGGCTGTCTTGCTGCGGTGCAGTAACCTCGCTCTCCTTTCAGCCGATGCGTGGAGCGCGCGAGATGAGCAACGCCAGCCGCCAAGACCTCGACACAGCAGCCGCCGAAGGCCTCTACGACCCCGCCTACGAACACGACGCTTGCGGCGTCGGCTTCGTTGCCCACATCAAAGGCCAGCGTTCGCACGGCATCGTCGAGCAGGGTCTGAAGATTCTCGAAAACCTCGACCATCGTGGCGCCGTCGGCGCCGACAAGCTGATGGGCGACGGCGCAGGCATCCTGATCCAGATCCCCGACGAGTTCTACCGCGCCGAGATGGCCGACCAAGGCATCGACCTGCCGCCGCCCGGCGAGTACGGCGTCGGCATGATCTTTCTGCCGAAGGAACACGCCTCGCGCCTGGCCTGCGAGCAGGAGTTGGCCCGTGCAGTGAAGGCCGAAGGCCAGGTCCTGATCGGTTGGCGCGACGTGCCGGTGGACCGCGAGATGCCGATGAGCCCGGCGGTTCGCGCCAAGGAACCGGTCATCCGCCAGATCTTCATCGGCCGCGGCCCCGACGTGATCGTGCCCGACGCGCTCGAACGCAAGCTCTACGTCATCCGCAAGACCGCGTCGGCCGCGATCCAGGCCCTGAAGCTGACGCACAGCCGCGAGTACTACGTGCCCAGCATGAGCTGCCGCACCGTCATCTACAAAGGCCTGCTGCTCGCCGACCAGGTCGGCCAGTACTACAAGGATCTGGCCGACGAGCGCCTGACGAGTGCGATGGCGCTCGTGCACCAGCGCTTTTCGACCAACACTTTCCCCGAGTGGCCGCTCGCGCACCCCTACCGCATGGTCGCGCACAACGGCGAGATCAACACCGTCAAGGGCAACTTCAACTGGATGCGTGCGCGCGAGGGCGTCATGCAGTCGCCGGTGCTCGGCGCCGACCTGAGAAAGCTCTACCCGATCAGCTTCGAACACCAGAGCGACACCGCCACCTTCGACAACGCGCTCGAGCTGCTGACGATGAGCGGCTACCCGCTCGCGCACGCCGCGATGATGATGATCCCGGAGGCCTGGGAGCAGCACGAGGGCATGGACGTGCGCCGCCGCGCGTTCTACGAGTACCACGCCGCCATGATGGAACCCTGGGACGGCCCGGCCGCCATGGTGTTCACCGACGGCAAGCAGATCGGCGCCACGCTCGACCGCAACGGCCTGCGCCCGGCGCGCTACATCGTCACCGACGACGATCTCGTCGTCATGGCCAGCGAGTCCGGCGTGTTGCCGATCCCCGAGCCGCGCATCGTCAAGAAGTGGCGCTTGCAGCCGGGCAAGATGTTCCTCATCGACCTCGAGCAGGGCCGCATCGTCGATGACGAAGAGCTGAAGAACCAGTTCGCGTTTGCCAAGCCGTACCGGCAGTGGATCGAGAACGTGCGCATCAAGTTGGACGCGCTCGACATCGAACCCGCACAACCGTTGCCACATGCCGAGTCGCTGCTCGACCGCCAGCAAGCCTTCGGCACGACGCAGGAGGACATCAAGTTCCTGCTCGCACCGATGGCCACCGCCGGTGAAGAAGGCATCGGTTCGATGGGCAACGACTCGCCGCTGGCCGTGCTCTCGGACAAGAACAAGCCGCTGTTCAACTACTTCAAGCAGCTCTTCGCGCAGGTGACGAACCCGCCGATCGACCCGATCCGCGAAGCGATCGTGATGTCGCTCAACAGCTTCATCGGCCCGAAGCCGAACCTGCTCGACATCAACGACGTCAATCCTCCCATGCGTCTCGAAGTGACGCAGCCCGTGCTCGACTTCGACGACATGGCGCGGCTGCGCTCGATCGAGAAGCACACGCACGGCAAGTTCAAGAGCTACGAGCTCGACATCACGTACCCACTCGCCTGGGGCAAGGAAGGCATCGAAGCCAAGCTGGCGTCACTCACCGCGGAAGCGGTGGATGCGCTCAGGGGCGGCCACAACATCCTGATCGTCACCGACCGCCGCATGCGCCGCGAGCGCGTCGCGATTCCGGCGCTGCTTGCGTTGTCCGCCGTGCACCACCACCTCGTGCGCGAGGGTCTGCGCACGACGGCGGGGCTCGTCGTTGAGACCGGTTCGGCGCGCGAGGTTCATCATTTTGCCGTGCTCGCCGGCTACGGCGCGGAAGCCGTGCATCCCTACCTGGCGATGGAGACGCTGATCGCGTTGCACAAGGAATTGCCGGGTGAGCTCTCGGCCGAGAAGGCGATCTACAACTACGTCAAGGCCATCGGCAAAGGCCTGTCGAAGATCATGTCGAAGATGGGCGTGTCCACGTACATGTCGTACTGCGGCGCGCAATTGTTCGAAGCGGTCGGCCTGGAGAAAGACTTCGTCGCCAAGTATTTCCGCGGCACGGCCTCGCAGGTCGGCGGCATCGGCGTCTTCGAAGTGGCTGAAGAAGCGATCCGCACGCATCGCGCGGCGTTCAGCGACGACCCGACGCTGGCGACGATGCTCGACGCCGGCGGCGAGTACGCCTGGCGCGTGCGCGGCGAGGAACACATGTGGTCGCCCGACGCCATCGCCAAGCTGCAGCACGCGGCGCGCGCCGGTAAGTTCGAGACCTACAAGGAATACGCGCAGCTCATCAACGACCAGAGCAAGCGCCACATGACGCTGCGCGGCCTGTTCGAGTTCAAGATCGATCCGAGCAAGGCGATTGCGCTCGAAGAAGTGGAGAGCGCCGCCGACATCGTCAAGCGCTTCGCCACCGGCGCGATGTCGCTCGGCTCGATCAGCACCGAAGCGCACACCACGCTGGCGATTGCGATGAACCGCATCGGCGGCAAGAGCAACACCGGTGAGGGCGGCGAAGACCCGGCCCGTTATCGCAACGAGTTGAAGGGCATCCCGATCAGCGCCGGCACCAAGGTCAGCGATGTCATCGGTGCCAAGGTCATCGAGGCCGACTACGACTTGAAAGCCGGCGACTCGCTGCGCTCGAAGATCAAGCAGGTGGCCAGCGGCCGCTTCGGCGTGACGACCGAGTACCTCGTCAGCGCCGATCAGCTGCAGATCAAGATGGCGCAAGGCGCCAAGCCGGGCGAGGGCGGCCAGTTGCCCGGCGGCAAGGTCAGCGAATACATCGGCATGCTGCGCTACAGCGTGCCGGGTGTGGGCTTGATCTCACCGCCGCCGCACCACGACATCTACTCGATCGAAGACCTGGCGCAACTGATCCACGACCTGAAGAACGCGAACCCGCGCGCGTCGATCAGCGTCAAGCTGGTCAGCGAAGTGGGCGTCGGCACGATCGCCGCCGGCGTGGCCAAGTGCAAGGCTGACCACGTGGTGATCGCAGGGCACGACGGCGGCACGGGCGCGTCGCCTTGGAGCAGCATCAAGCACGCCGGCACGCCGTGGGAACTCGGTCTTGCCGAAACGCAGCAGACGCTGGTGCTCAACCGATTGAGAGGCCGCATCCGCGTGCAGGCCGACGGCCAGATGAAGACCGGCCGCGACGTCGTCATCGGTGCGCTGCTCGGCGCCGACGAGTTCGGCTTCGCCACCGCGCCGCTGGTGGCCGAGGGCTGCATCATGATGCGCAAGTGCCACCTGAACACCTGCCCGGTGGGCGTGGCGACGCAGGACCCGGTGCTGCGCAAGAAGTTCGCCGGCAAGCCCGAACACGTCGTCAACTTTTTCTTCTTCGTCGCCGAAGAAGCGCGGCAGATCATGGCGCAGCTCGGCATGCGCACGTTCGATGAACTCATCGGCCGCGCCGACCTGCTCGACACGAAGAAGGGCATCGCGCACTGGAAGGCGCGCGGCCTGGACTTCACGCGTGTCTTCCACCAGCCGGCCGTGCCGGCCGACGTGGCGCGCCACCAGGTGGAGGAGCAGGACCACCGCCTCGACAAGGCGCTCGACCTGAAGCTGATCGAGAAGTGCCATGCGGCGATCGAGAACGGCGAGAAGGTGCAGTTCATGCAGGACGTGCGCAACGGCAACCGCAGCGTCGGTGCGATGCTGTCCGGCGAGTTGATCCGCCGCCGCCCTGAAGGGTTGCCCGATCACACGATCTTCATGCAGATGGAAGGCACGGGCGGGCAGAGCTTCGGCGCCTTCCTGGCTGCCGGCATCACGCAGTACCTGATCGGCGACGCCAACGACTACACCGGCAAGGGCTTATCGGGCGGGCGCATCGTCGTGCGGCCGAGCATCGACTTCCGCGGCGACGCCACGGCCAACATCATCATCGGCAACACCGCGCTCTACGGTGCGACGAGCGGCGAAGCCTTCTTCCGCGGCGTGGCCGGCGAGCGCTTTGCGGTGCGGCTGTCGGGCGCGACCGCGGTCGTCGAAGGCACCGGCGATCACGGCTGCGAGTACATGACGGGCGGCACTG
>CADEEN010000143.1 GCA_902826345.1 uncultured Burkholderiales bacterium
GCAGCATTCGTATGCCACGCTGCATGACGCTGCGCTGCGTTGCGCCGCTGCGCTGGCCGCGCTCGGCGTCGTGCGCGGTGATCGTGTGGCCATCGTCATGCCGCAGCGTTTCGAAACCGCCGTTGCCCAGATGGCGGTCGCCGCGCTCGGCGCGGTGGCGCTGCAGAAGTCGATGCTGTTCGGCGCCGAGGCCTTGCAATACCGCTTGAACGACAGCACGGCCCGGGTGGCGATCGTCGACGAGAGCGCGATCGAGGCGTTGCTCACGGCGGCGCGCGAGTGCGCGGCGTTGCAGCACATCGTCGCCGTCGGCGCGGCGGCGGGGCGCGGCAGCATCGATTGGGACGACGCGCTGTGCGCACCGCGCGCGCCGATCGCGCCGGCGATCACGCACGCCGACGACCCGGCCGTGCTGATCTACACCAGCGGCACCACCGGCCCGCCCAAAGGCGCGCTGATGCCGCAGCGCGCGCTGATCGGCAACCTCAGCGGTTTCGTCTGCAGCCAGAACTGGTACCCGCTGGCCTCGGGCACGTTCTGGTCGCCGGCCGACTGGGCGTGGACGGGCGGGCTGATGGACGCGCTGTTGCCGGCGCTGTACTTCGGCCGGCCGGTCGTCGGCTTCAACGGACGCTTCGATGCGCATCGCGCCGGCGAGTTGATGCTGCGCCACGGCGTGACGCACAGCTTTCTTTTTCCGACGGCGCTCAAGGCGATGATGAAAGCGCTGCCGAACGGCATCGATGGCCTAACGCTGCGCGCGATCATGAGCGCCGGCGAAGCCGTCGGCGACGCGGTGTTCGTGTACTGCAGAGACGCGCTCGGCGTGACGGTCAACGAAATGTTCGGCCAGACCGAGATCAACTACATCGTCGGCAACTGCGGCCGCCATCTCGATGCCCATGGCCGCTGGCAACCCGGCTGGCCGCAACGCGCCGGCAGCATGGGCCGCGCTTATCCGGGGCACCGCATCGCCGTCATCGACGGCGACGGCCGCGAGCTGCCGGCCGGTGAGGCCGGCGACGTGGCCGTGCACCGGCGCGACATTCACGGTGATCTCGATCCGGTGTTCTTCCTCGGCTACTGGAAGCGCGACGACGCGACGCGCGCGAAGTACACGGGTGATCCAACGAACTCGTGGTGCCGCACCGGCGACACCGCCGTGCAGGACGATGACGGCTACCTCTGGTACCAGGGCCGCAGCGACGACATGTTCAAGGCGGCGGGCTACCGCATCGGGCCGAGCGAGGTCGAGAACTGTCTGGTCAAGCATCCCGCGGTGGCCAACGCGGCGGTCGTGCCCAAGCCCGACGCCGACCGCGGCGCGCTGGTCAAGGCCTACGTCGTGCTCGCCGCCGGATTCCACGGCGACGACGCCTTGATCGAGCAGTTGCAGCAGCATGTGCGCGGCCGCCTCGCGCCGTACGAGTACCCGAAGGAGATCGAGTTCATCGACGCACTGCCGATGACGACCACCGGCAAGGTGCAGCGGCGGGTGCTGCGCTTGAAGGAAGAGGATCGGTTTAACACGAAGGCTTGACGATCTTCGGCGTCGGGCTGTGGTTCTGGTTCCACGGGTTGGTTTGCGCGTCGCGCGAGACCTGCACTTCGATGCACGCGCCGTTCTGGCGGAACCGGGCCTTCGTGTCGTCCATGCGCTCTTCGCTCAGCGCGCTGCTGCCGGCCACCGCGGCCACGCGCGATTCGACGCTGGCGCGCGGCGTGTTCGCGCGCGGGTCATTGAGCATGCGGTCTTTCATCGTCCGCTGCGCTGGAGCAGCTTCGGCGCGCGGCAGCAACAGGTCGAGAGCGAGCGGCGGTGCCGATGCCGCCGATGCGGCTGGTTCGGCCGCTGGCGCCGGCAGGGTGATGGCTTGCGGCGACGCAGGTGCCGCCGCTGCCAGCGGCGGCGCTGAGGGTCGGATCGGCGTGGGGGTACTGCGCGGGGCGGCAGGCGCTCGGGCAGGCTGCACCACCGGCATTTGCGGCGCGGTCTCGATCAGCCGCAGCAGCGTCACGCTGGGCGGCTCGACCGCAACACGCTCGCGCGGTACCGTCGTGACGCCAGATCGCCATGCCCACAGCAGCGCCACATGCGCCAGCAGCACCATCAGCACAACAGGCCCACGCTCGGTCCAGCGCATGTTCATGCGCCGATCCTGCCATGCGCGTCGCGCTGCAAACCGCAGCGTGCCAGTGCGTGTCTACCGCCCGCGCCCGACCCGCGAGCGCCTCCAGTCGCGCACGCGCTCATCGACGAAGCGCTCCACCGTCGTCATCTCACGCGGGAACTCGGCCAGCAGCGCGCGCGGGTCGAAGGTCTCGTCCCACTCGTCGTCGGGCACGGCGGCCACGTCGAACAAGCGCGCCACGCCTTCGTGCAGCGGCCGCAGCAGCGTGCCGCCGACGTGCGCCACGCCGAGCGGCAGGTGGATGGCGCGGCCCTGCCGCGAGCGCAGCGCATACATCGCCGCGACATCGCGGTTGCTGACGTTGTCGGGCCCGCCGATGTCGAGCGTGCGGCCGAGCAGCGTGTCGTCGCGCAGCGCCGTGAGCGCAAACGGCGCTACGTCGCGCACCGAGACGAAATTGCGCCGCTTGCGTCCGGGGCCGAAGATCACGGCGAAGCCCTTGTCGAGCAGCGGCTTGCCGATGAACGCGTGCACGTGCTGCTCCATGAAGGACGACGGGCGCAGGATCGTGTACGGGATGTGGCTGTCGCGCAGCCCCTCCTCGATCTCGTGCTTGGTGCGGAAGAAGTCGATCGGATGGTTCTCGCGCGCGCCCAGCGCCGAGGTGTAGACGAAGCGGTGCACCCCCGCCGACAGCGCGGCGGCGATCAGCGCGCTGTGGCCGACGTGATCGACCTGCGCGCTCGTGTAGCGGCCGCGGCCGAGGAAGGAATGCGCGCAGGCGAAGATGCGCAGCGCGCCGGTGCACGCGCGCTCGAGCGACGCCGGGTCGGTGAGGTCGCCGGCGACCAGTTCGGCGCCGGCCTGTTGCAAGGCGCTCACCTGCTGCGGCTGGCGTGCCGGCTCGCGCACCAGCACGCGCACGCGCTGCCCGTCCTTCAACAGCGCCAGCGCGGTGGCGCGGCCGAGCAAGCCCGTGGCGCCCACGATCAGAATCGTCACGCGGTACCCTCCAACCCCGTCGTCAGCCTCCCTGCTGCGGATGCGATGCTACCTACCCCCACCACGCCACTGCCAGCATGAAAACCATTGCCCTCGGCCCGTTGCAGATCACGCCTGTCTGCCTGGGCACCATGACCTTCGGCGAGCAGGTCGACGAGGCCGGCGCGTTCGCCATTCTCGACCGTGCGCTGGAGCGCGGCATCACCTTCATCGACACGGCGGAGATGTACTCGGTGCCGCCGAAGGCCGAAACCTACGGCGCCACCGAAACCATCCTCGGCCGCTGGTTCGCGGCGCGCCCCGGCGCACGGCAGAAGGTGGTGCTGGCGAGCAAGGTGTCCGGCCCGGCGCGCGGCATGAACTGGGTGCGCGGCGGCAAGCCCGACGTCACGCCGGCCGACATCCGCGAGGCCTGCGAAGCCAGCCTGCGCCGCCTGCAAGCCGATGTCATCGACCTCTACCAGATCCACTGGCCGAACCGCAACGCGCCGCTGTTCACGTCGATCTATTTCGACCCGGCGAAGGACCAGCCGCAGACGTCGATCCATGATCAGCTCGAAGCGCTCGGCAAGCTGATCCAGGCCGGCAAGGTGCGCGCCATCGGCCTGTCCAACGAAACGCCGTGGGGGCTGATGGAGTTCCTGCGCGTCGCCGAACAGCACGGCCTGCCGCGCGTGGTCAGCGTGCAGAACCCGTACTGCCTGACCAACCGCGTCGTCGACAACGGCCTCGACGAAGCGCTGCACCGCAGTGGTGTCGGCCTGCTCGCTTACTCACCGCTGGCCTTCGGCGCGCTCAGCGGCAAGTACGACGCGCGCGGCTTCGACGACCCAACGAGCCGCGGCCGCATCGCCTTGTTCGAGCGCTTTCGCACGCAGCGCTGGGGGCGGCCGGAATCACTCGCCGCCGCGCGCCGCTACAACGCGCTGGCTGCCGCGAACGGCATGACGCCGACGAAGATGGCGCTGGCTTTCTGCTACGGCAACTGGCGTGTGGCGAGCACGATCATCGGTGCGACCAGCGTGACGCAGCTCGACGAATGCGTCGATGTCTGGGGTACGGTTTTGTCGGCCGAGCTGCTGGCCGAGATCGACAAGGTGCGCTGGCAGATGCGCGATCCGGCGCAGTAGCGCAACTTCATCCGAGCCACCGCACCCACTGCCCATGCGGATGCGCCTCGGCCAACACGCGGCGCTCGCCGCCCGGCCACAGCGTCAAGGTCAGCAGCATGCGCGCGTCGTTGTCGGGAGGCTCGAAGGCCAGCCAGGCCAGCGGCGCCTGCCGCGTGGCGTGCGAGCCGGTGGCTTCGATCAGGCCGCGCAGGCCGTTGCGTGTCGGCTCGGGCATGTACTGCCACATCACCGAGTGGTAGATCACGGTCGCGCAGCCGGTGCGCTGCGTGGCCAGCACGTCCTGCGTCCAGGTCAGCGCGTCGGCGGCTTCGACGTGCACTTGAAGGCGCTGCGCGAGCGTGATCGCGGCGCGCAGGCGGTCGAGGCGCTCGCGCTGATCGGCCCAGACGTAGGACATCAGCCGCAGCGCAGCGCCTTCGTGCTGCAACTCGATCGGCGAGACGTCGCACGCCGCGTGGCTCGCCACGTCGATGCGCTCGGGCAGCGGTGGCGCGGCGCCGCGCCACTCGCAGCGGATCAGCACGCCGCTGCCCGCATCGCCCCATGCCGCGTCGCCGAGCGCGTAGCGGTAGTGGTGCCAGAGCTGATTCAGTCCCGCGCTGGCGCCGATCTCGAAGGTCGACAGCGGCAGGCCCGTGGCCAGCGCGACGGCGGCGAAACCCGGCAGCAGCACGGCGCTGCGCCCGATCTCGTTGGTCTGCGGCGCCACGGCGAGGTACTCGGCCACCACGTCGCCGTGATCGACCATCGCGCTGGCCACCGCGGCGGCGAGATCGCCGGGTTCCTGCCGCGGCGGGTACAGCGCTGCGAGTTCAACGTCACGCCCCGACAAGGCCAGCGCATGCAAGGCCCCGGCCACGCGCAGCGGCACCGCGTCGGCGCCGGTATCGCCATGCCACGCCGGCAGCAGTTGCGCCAAAGCGCCGTCCCGCTCGCGGTCGGCCCACGCCGCTTCGAGCACGCGCGCGGTGAATGGTGCGCCGTTGTCGGCGCACCAGCGGATCTGTCGCGCCCAGGACTCTGCCAAGTTCACCGCCATGGCAGGATTCGACCATGGCAAGAAAGACAACACATGCCGGTGAGACACCGGCCACGCAGTGGTTGCGCGCGCACGGCGTTGCTTTCAGCGAGCACTTGTACGACTACATCGAGCATGGCGGCACGGCGGAGTCGGCGCAGCAACTCGGTATCGACGAGCACGCCGTCGTCAAGACGCTGGTGATGCAGGACGAACGCGCACAACCGCTGGTCGTGCTGATGCATGGCGACAAGCAGGTCAGCACGAAGAACCTGGCGCGATCGATCGGCGTGAAGAGCATCGAGCCGTGCAAGCCCGAGGTCGCGCAGCGCCACAGCGGCTACCTGATCGGAGGCACGTCGCCGTTCGGCTTCAGGCGCGCCGGCGTGCCGGTGGTCTTCGAGGCCAGCATCGCCGAGCTGCCGCGCATCTGCATCAACGGCGGGCGGCGCGGCTTCCTGGTCGGCATCGAGCCGCGGGTTTTGACCGAGGTGCTCGGCGCCAGGCCGGTGCATTGCGCGCTCTAAACTTCCTGCATGAATTTCTTGCCTTCGGTGCTGATGGTGCTGGCCGCCTACCTGATCGGTTCGCTGTCGTTCGCCGTCATCGTCAGCCGTGCGTTCGGTCTGGCTGATCCGCGCAGCTACGGCTCGGGCAATCCGGGGGCGACCAACGTGCTGCGCTCGGGCCACAAGGCGGCAGCCATCGCCACGCTCGCGCTCGATGCGCTGAAGGGCTTCGTGCCGGTGATGGCGGCGCTGCTGCTCGCCGAGCGCTTCGGCTGGGGCGAGACGACGATTGCGCTGGCCGGGCTGGCCGCCTTCCTCGGCCACCTGTGGCCGCTGTTCTTCCGCTTCCAGGGCGGCAAGGGCGTGGCCACCGCGGCCGGTGTCATCTTCGGCTTCAACCCGCTGCTCGGCGTGGCCACGCTGGTCTCGTGGGCGCTGATCGCGGCCTTCTTCCGCTACGCGTCGCTGGCTTCGCTGGTGGCGGCGCTGTTCGCGTTGTTCTACCAGTTGCTGATCTGGGGCGGCGGCGCGTATGCGCTGGCGATCGCGGCGATGTGCGCGCTTCTGATCTGGCGGCACCAGGGCAACATCAAAAAACTCTTGGCCGGCACCGAGTCGAAGATCGGGCAGAAAGCGAAAACCTCATGAGCGAGATCCAACGTTTCGACGTCGGCGCGCGACTGTCGGAGATGGCAGTGCACAACGGCACCATTCATCTCGCCGGCCAGGTGCCCGGCGATGCGCGGCAGGACATGACGGGGCAGACAACGCAGGTGCTGGCCGCGATCGACGCGCTGCTGGCGCGCGCCGGCAGCGACAAGTCGAAGATCCTGATGGCGCAGATCTTCATCGCCGACATGGCCGAGTTCGCGGCGATGAACGCCGTCTGGGACGCCTGGGTCGTGCCCGGTCAGACGCCGCCGCGCGCCACCGTGCAGGCGCGCCTGGGCAAGCCGGAGTGGAAGGTCGAGATCGTGATCACCGCGGCGCTGTAGCACCGCCGCTGCCGCTCACTGCGGCAACCACAGACGCACGAAGCCCGAGGCCGCATCGGCCACGTCATACAGCCCGCGCTCGACGATCACCATGCGCGGCCGGCCGTCGATTGTGAAGCGGTAGGCGGCGAAGTGCGAGCCCTCGGCGGTCGCCGCGCCGTTGGCCAGCAGCTCGCTGAATTGCGCCGCGCTGTGGGTTGTCGTCGAGGCGTTCGACGAGGCATTGCCGCTGCTGTCGAACTCGAGGTAGAGCGAATTCTCGTCGGCGGCCGCGTGCTGGCCCTGGCTGCCGCCCACCGATTGGTAGGCGCAGTCGGCGAGCTTGAACAGGCGTTGGCCGGCCAAGGCGCTGGCGCTGATCACCACTTCCGCTGCGACGCCGCCTTCGGCCACGCTGGCGGCAACGGCGACGTAGCGTGCCGTGGTGGCGCCGGGTGTGGCGGTGGCGTCGCACAGCATCAGCACGCTGCCGGCGAAGCGGTTGACGGCGAGGTAGTCCGGCGTCGTCAGGACCAAGCCGTTGCCGCTGCTGTCCACCGTGAAGACGACCGTGCCCTGGTCGCCGAGCGACAGCGTGGCGCCGTTGGCCGTCGGCCCGCTGACCGTGCCGGCGTCGCTGCTGGCTGCTGCGGCCTGGCCGGTCACCGCATAGGTCAACACCTTCAGCGGCGAGATCGTCACCGGCGCGGCAGGCGGGGCCGCAGGCGAAGGTGCTGCGGGCGGTGTCGGTGCGGGCTCGGGCGCGGGCGTAGGCGCCGGCGCCGGCGAAGCGACGGGCGCTGCGGCCGGCGCCGCATCGTTGTTGTTGTCGCTGCCGCCGCATGCGGCCAGTTGGGCTGCGGCGAACAGCGCGGCAAGAACCGCGCTGCGAGAAGACGTGATCGACATGATGAAGGCTCTCCCTGAAAACGACTCGTCGCCCGGCCTGATGCGGCGCGGACGGGTCGAGGCGGATTCTGGAAAGCGCTCTCGCGCGGCGCAGCCACCGCACTCGGCGGCGCCCACCCGAACCTGGGGAGCCGGTTGCGCGATTCAGCCTTCGTTGTCACGACTTCGTCGGCTGCGCGCGACAACGAACAGGCGACTCGTGGCCAAGCCGAGCGAACCCTTCAGGAGGAGGCGGCCAAGCCGCTTCGAGGGTGTCTCCGATACGCCGGCACGGCAGTCAGCGCCAGGATCACCGGCGCGATCGCCGTGTCGACAACCGCTCGCGCGGCTTGCTGCCGCGGCGACGGTTGCGGCGGCCGGCCGAAGGCCTGCTCGAGCCCGCGCGCGGCATCGGCCAGCGCCAGCGCGCCGATTGTTGCGGCGATGCTCTTCAGGTCGTGCGCCAGGCGCTGCGCCTGCTCGGCGTCGCCTGCGGCCAGCGCCCGGTCCTGGCTGCTCGGCCAGTCGCTGATGAAGACGCTGGCGTGTTGCAGCACGCGCTCGTACATCGCGCGGTCGCCGTCCATGCGCGCGAGCGCGCTGGCTTCGTCGAGTGCCGGCGCGCCCGGCAGCGGCAGCGCGCCCATCGGCGCCGGCGGCGGCGTCGTCGTGTGCAGCGCGGCGCTCATCGACGCCGGCCGCAGCGTCGCCAGCGCCGTCAGCAGCGTGGCCTTCGACACCGGCTTGGCCAGGTGGGCGTCGCAGCCGGCGGCCAGGCTCGCCTGCGCATCGCTGGCGAAGGCGTGCGCCGACAGCGCGTAGATCGGCACGCGCGGCCGCGCCATTTGCGCTTCGAGCTGGCGGATGGCGCGCGTGGCGGCGTGGCCGTCCATGCCGGGCATCTGCACGTCCATGAAGATCACGTCGTAGTGCGTGCGCCGCCACTGATCGACCGCGCTCTGGCCGTTGGCCGCCACGTCGATCCTGCAGTTGGCGTGAGCCAGCATCGACTCGACGAGGTAGACGTTGACCTCGTTGTCCTCGGCCAGCAGCACGGCCAGCGGCGCGCCGGCGGGGCGCTCCTCGGTGGCCGCCGCCGCCGCGGACGCCGACGCGGCCTGCACCTGCGCCAGCTCGGCCGCCGGCATCGGCAGGCGCAGCCAGAAGGTGGTGCCGCTGCCGGGCGTGCTGGTGACGCTGATCGAGCCGTTCATCAACTGCACCAGGCTGCGCGTGATCGACAGCCCCAGGCCGGTGCCGCCGAAGGCGCGCGTGACGCTGCCGTCGGCCTGCGTGAAGGGCTCGAAGATCGTCTCCAGCTTCGACGGCGCGATGCCGATGCCGGTGTCGGCGACGGCGAAGCACAGCGTGTCGCCGGCCTCGCGCGTGACGTTGAGCGCCACGCTGCCGGCCGGCGTGAACTTGATGGCGTTGCCGAGCAGGTTGGTCAGCGTCTGCGCCAGCCGCGCGGCGTCGCCGGTGACGACGGCCGGCACGTCGTCGGCGATGTCCAGGCGCAGCGCCAGGCCCTTCTCGCGCGCGCGCGGCGAGAGCAGCGTGATGCGCTCTTCGAGCAGCGCACGCAAACGCAGCGGCTCGGTGTGCAGGTCGAGGCGGCCGGCTTCGATCTTCGACAGGTCGAGCAGGTCGTTGATCAGCTCGAACAGCGAGTTGCCCGAGCTGCGAAAGACCTCGACATGTTTACGTTGCTCGGGCGTGAGATCGGTTTCGGCGAGCAGCTCGGCGATGCCGAGCAGCGCGTTCATCGGCGTGCGGATCTCGTGGCTGACGTTGGCCAGGAACTGGCTCTTGGCGCGGCTGGCTTCAGCCGCCACCGCGCGCTCGTAGTCGAGCCGGCGCTGCGTGGCCACCATCGCCAGCTGGTAGGCCAGCAGCGCCAGCGCCGCACCGACGAAGAGCATCGCCAGCGGCGGCGCCCAGTGCGTCTGCGTCTGCCCCCATGTCGCCCAGGCCCAACCGACCTTGACGACAGCGGCCACGCCGATCAGCGCTTCGATGGCGTCGCGCGCCGGGCG
>CADEEN010000144.1 GCA_902826345.1 uncultured Burkholderiales bacterium
CCAGCTCTACATCCCGCTCAATTTCCTGGGCGTGATCTACCGCGAGATCAAGCAGTCCACGGTGGACATGGAAAAGATGTTCGCGCTGCTCGGCCAGAACCGGGAGATCGCCGACGCGCCGGACGCCCGTCCGCTGCAGGTGCCGCGGGGTGCCGTGCGCTTCGACCGGGTGAGCTTCGCCTACGACCCGGCGCGGCCGATCCTGCACGACGTGAGCTTCGATGTGCCGGCCGGCAGGACGGTGGCCGTGGTCGGCGCATCCGGCGCGGGCAAGAGCACGCTGGCACGCCTGCTGTACCGCTTCTACGACGTGCAGGGCGGCGCCATCACGATCGACGGCCAGGACCTGCGCGCGGTGACCCAGGGCACGCTGCGCGCGGCCATCGGCATCGTGCCGCAGGACACGGTGCTGTTCAACGACACGGTGGAATACAACATCGCCTACGGCCGGCCCGGCGCGTCGCGCGAGGACGTGGAGGGCGCGGCCAAGGCGGCGCACATCCACGCCTTCATCTCGTCCACGCCGCAGGGCTACGCCACGATGGTCGGCGAGCGTGGTCTCAAACTCTCCGGCGGCGAGAAGCAGCGCGTGGCCATCGCGCGCACGCTGCTGAAGAACCCGCCGCTCTTGATCTTCGACGAGGCCACGTCGGCGCTGGATTCGGCCAACGAGCGCGCCATCCAGGCCGAGATGCGCAGCGCGGCGCGCGGCAAGACGGCGCTGGTGATCGCGCACCGTCTGTCCACCGTGGTCGATGCACACGAGATCGTCGTGCTGGAGCAGGGCCGCGTCGTCGAGCGAGGGTCGCACCCGGTGCTGCTGGCCAAGGCCGGGCGCTACGCTCAGATGTGGCAGCTGCAGCAATCGGGCAGCGACTTCAAATAAAGCGACGACGAGGAGACGATGGACACCAAGTGGCTCGAAGACTTCGTGAGCCTCGCGCAGACGCGCAGCTTCTCGCGCTCGGCGCAACTGCGGCATGTCACGCAGCCGGCGTTCTCGCGCCGCATCCAGGCGTTGGAAGGCTGGGCCGGCGTGGACCTCGTCGATCGTTCGATCTACCCGACGCGCCTGACGCCCGCCGGCGACACTTTCCTGGCCCAGGCGCAGGAGATGCTCGCCACGCTGCAGGCCACGCGCAACCTGATGCGCACCCACCAGACGAGCGGCAGCGACATGCTCGACTTTGCGCTGCCGCACACGCTGGCCTTCTCGTTCTTCCCGCACTGGCTGCTCGAACTGCGGCGCAGCTTCCCGCAGTTGAAGACGCGGCTGATCGCGCTCAACGTGCACGACGCGGTGCTGCGCCTGACCGAAGGCCACTGCGATCTGCTGCTGGCCTACGACCATCCGTCGCAGCCGCTGCAGCTGTCGACGGAGCGCTACGAGATGCTGACGCTCGGCCGCGAAACGCTGGCGCCGTTTTCGCGTGCCGATGCCGATGGCAAGCCGCTGTGGCGTCTGCCGGGCACGGCATCGAACAAGCTGCCGCTGCTCAGCTACGCCGCCGGCGCCTACATGGCGCGCCTGGTCGAGCACATCTTGAAAGCCGCGCCGCAGCCGCCGCAGTTGAATCTGGTCTACGAGACCGACATGGCCGAGAGCCTGAAGGCGATGGCGCTCGAAGGCCATGGCCTGGCCTTCCTCCCCGCAAGCTCGGTGAAGAAGGACGTGCGCGCCAAACGCCTCGCGCCGGCCGGCGAGCCCGGCGCGTGGGAAACGACGATGGACGTGCGCATCGTGCGCGAGCGGCCGCAGTCGGCGCGCGGTGTCAAACCCGGCGCGGCGGCGCTGTGGGAGCACTTGGCGAACAGCGGGGCTTGAACGCGGGTTAACCCGATCGTGGGGCATTTCATGCCCCGCAAACATGGGCCTGATTTCAAACGGCATTGGTGCACGAGAGGGCCCGCAGGTACATTGCCGCCGCACCGCCCATCGAGGTGACTACGTAGAACCTCGGTCAGCCGCATTCCTACAATCGCGTTTTTCGTTGTTCCATCCACCTCCTGCAGGAGATCCGTGTTCATGAAGAAGTCGCTTATCGCCTTGGCCACCGTGGCCGCCTTCGCTGCGCATGCGCAGACCACCGACACGCTGAAGAAGATCAAGGACAGCGGCAGCGCGTCCATGGGCGTGCGCGAGTCTTCGGGTGCGTTGTCCTACACGCTCGGTGACGGCAAGTTCGCCGGCTTCCACGTCGAGGTTTGCCAGAAGGTGCTGGCCGACATCCAGAAGGCGCAAGGCATCGCCAAGCTCGACGTCAAGTACGTGCCTGTCACGTCGCAGAACCGCATCCCGCTGGTGCAGAACGGCACCGTCGACATCGAGTGCGGCTCGACCACCAACAACGCCACGCGGCAGAAAGACGTGGCCTTCGCGGTGACGACCTACGTCGAGGAAGTGCGCATCGCCGTCAAGGCCGCCTCGGGCATCAGCTCGATCGCGCAGCTTGCCGGCAAAAAGGTGGCCACCACCACCGGCACCACGTCGGTGCAACTGCTGCGCAAGCACGAGCGCGGCGCCAACGTCAGCTTCGAGGAGGTCTTCGGCAAGGACCACGCCGACAGCTTCCTGCTGCTCGACAGCGGCCGCGCCGATGCCTTCGTGATGGACGGCCAGATCCTGGCCGGCAACATCGCCAAGGCCAAGACGCCGGCGGACTTCAGGATCGTCGGTGAAGTGCTCTCGGTCGAGCCGATCGCGATCATGATCCGCAAGGACGATGCGGCGTTCAAGAAGGCCGTCGACGACAGCCTGAAGGCGATGATGAGCTCCGGCGAGATCGCCAAGCTCTACGACAAGTGGTTCATGCAGCCGATCCCGCCGTCCAACACCAAGGTCGGCCTGCCGCTGTCCGACGCCACCAAGCAGGCTTGGGCGGCGCCGAACGACAAGCCGGTCGAGGAGTACATGAAGAAGTGAACCCCGGGGCGCAATGAGCGCCATGCGGTAAGCCCCAGGGTGACAAACCTTGGGTGCCGCTAAAGTGGCTGGCGCGCGGCTTGCATTGCCTGCACCGCGCGCTTTTTCTTTTCCCGTGACAACAACAAGGAGCCGGCGTGGCGATCTTCGGCCTCGACACTTTCTGCCGCGACACGATCGACAAGGAGTTGATCCCCAACTGCCTGAAGTCGGCCAGCGGCGACACGAGCTACCTGCACTGGCTGCTCACCGGCTGGGGCACCGCCGTGTCGCTGGCGCTGCTGGCGCTGGTGGTGGCGATGGCCTTCGGCATCCTGATGGGCATCCTGCGCACCACGCCGAACAAGCTGTTCGTGTTGATCGGCGACGTCTGGACCGAAGTCTTCCGCAACGTGCCGCTGATCATCCAGCTCTTCATCTGGTACTTCGTCGTGCCGGCGATCTTCCCCGCGCTGCAGGCGGTGCCGGGTTTCGTGCTCGCCTTCGTCGGCCTGGGCCTGTTCACGTCGTCGCGCATCTCCGAGCAGATCAAGGCCGGCATCCAGAGCCTGCCCAAGGGCCAGCGCTACGCCGGTCTGGCGGTGGGGCTGACGCTGCCGCAGACCTACCGCCACGTGCTGCTGCCGATGGCGTTTCGCATCGTCATCCCGCCGCTGACGAGCGAGAGCATGAACATCGTCAAGAACTCGTCGGTGGCGTTCGCGGTGAGTGTGAGTGAGCTGACGATGTTCGCGCGCCAGGCGGGTGAAGAAACATCGCAGCCGGTGCTGATGTTCCTCGCGGTGACGCTGCTGTACTTCATCTCCGCGTTCGCGATCAACCGCGTGATGAAGTGGGTCGAAGTCAAGGTCCGCGTGCCCGGCATGATCGGAGGCAAATAGTGTTCGGCCTCGATTTTTCGTTCCTCAACTGGGACGTCATCAAGAGCTACGTCGCCAACGGCTTCTACTTCTCGGTGCAGTTGACGCTGATCGCGATGATCGGCGGCATCGCCCTGGGCACCGTGCTCGCGCTGATGCGCCTGTCGGGCAAGAAGTGGCTCGAAGTGCCGGCGACGATCTACGTCGACACGCTGCGCTCGATTCCGCTGGTGATGGTGATCATGTGGTTCTTCCTCATCATCCCGTTCCTGATCGGCCGGCCGATCGGCGCCGAACTCTCGGCCATCATCACCTTCACCTTGTTCGAAGCCGCTTACTACTCCGAGATCATGCGCGCCGGCATCCAGAGCGTACCCAAGGGGCAGGTCTACGCGGGCTACGCGGTCGGCATGAACTACGGCCAGACGACGCGCCTCATCGTGCTGCCGCAGGCCTTCCGCAACATGCTGCCGGTGCTGCTGACGCAGACCATCATCCTGTTCCAGGACACGTCGCTCGTCTATGCGATCGGCGCCTACGATCTGTTGAAGGGTTTCGAGACCGTGGGCCGCAACTTCAACCGGCCGGTGGAAACCTACCTCGTCGCCGCCTTTGTCTATTTCGCCATCTGCTTCTCGCTGTCGTACCTCGTGCGGCAGTTGCAGAAGAAGATCGCCATCATTCGCTGAAGGGGACCAGACATGATCGAAATCAAGAACGTCAGCAAGTGGTACGGCACTTTCCAGGTGCTGACCGACTGCACCACATCGATCAAGAAGGGCGAGGTCGTCGTCGTCTGCGGCCCGTCGGGCTCGGGCAAATCGACGCTGATCAAGACGGTGAATGCGCTGGAGCCGATCCAGAAGGGCGACGTGATCGTCGACGGCATCAGCATCAGCGACCCGAAGACCGATCTGCCCAAGCTGCGCAGCCGCGTCGGCATGGTCTTCCAGCACTTCGAGCTGTTCCCGCATCTCTCGGTCACCGAGAACCTGACGATCGCGCAGATCAAGGTCTTGAACCGCAACGACGCCGATGCCAAGACACGCGGCCTGAAGATGCTCGACCGCGTCGGCCTGATGGCGCACAAGGACAAGTTCCCCGGCCAGCTCTCCGGCGGTCAGCAGCAGCGCGTGGCGATCGCGCGCGCGCTGTCGATGGACCCGATCGTCATGCTGTTCGACGAGCCGACCTCGGCGCTCGACCCGGAGATGGTCGGCGAGGTGCTCGACGTCATGGTCAAGCTGGCCGAAGAGGGCATGACGATGATGGTCGTCACGCACGAGATGGGCTTTGCCAAGAAGGTCAGCCACCGTGTCATCTTCATGGACGCCGGCAAGATCGTCGAAGACTGCAAGAAGGACGACTTCTTCGGCGATCCGAACGCACGCTCACCGCGGGCGAAGGAGTTTCTGTCGAAGATCCTGCAACACTGAACTACCCCCTCTCCCGCAACGCGGGAGAGGGCTGGGGTGAGAGCCTCAGATCGCCTTGACCTGCACCTTGCGAAACTTGATCGTGCCGCGCCCCCACTGCAGCGCGATCGGGCCTTGCGCCAGCTTGCCATCGTCGATTTCCACCGTCTTCGTGCCGTTGAGCACCACCACCAGCCGCGTGCCCTTGGCGGTGACCTCCATCGTGTTCCATTGCCCGCCGGCCTTGATCATCGGCGCGGTCAGCTTCGCCACCTTGACGATCGCGCCGGTGGCGAAGGTCGGGTCGGGGCGCTGGTCGAAGATGTTGGCTTCGTAGCAGTTCTCGTCGGTGATCGTCTTCGGGTCCTGGCAGCGGATGAAGACGCCGCTGTTGGCGTCGTCACTGCTCCAGAACTCGGCACGCACCATCACGTCCTTCCAGCTCGTGCGCGTGACCAGAAAGCTCGCCGGCGGCGTGCCGGCCGAGGCTTGCACCGCGCCCTCGCTGCCGCTCCAGTTGGCCTGGCCGACGACGTCGAAGTTCTCCAAGCCCTTGCTGCCGTCGATCAGCGTCGTCCAGCCGTCGCTGGCGCCGGGGCTGGCGCAAGCGCCGAGCAGGGCGGTCAGCGCGGTGGCGCACAGGGTCTTGGTGAGGCTGCTGCTGTTCATGGCGTGTTCCGTTGTGGTTGTGGGCAGGCAATGTAGTCCCGCGTCATCACCACCGCAACACGCGCGGCGCCGCAGCGATGAGCATCACCGCGCCCGCGGCAGTGAGCAGCCCGAGCACGATGCGCCGAAAGCTCTGCTCGGACAGCCGGTGATAGAAGCGCGCGCCGATCATCGACGGCACGAGCACGGCCGCGGCCACGAGCGGCAGTAGCGGCCACATCGGCCGCGTCACCGCGCCGCTGGCGACGTAGGCGGCCATCGTCACGGCGAGCGTCGTCAGGTTGAAGTTCTGCACCACCGAGCGCTGTGCCGCCTTCTCCAACCCGCGCAGCGTGCACCACAGCGTCGGGATGACGCCGGTGAAGCCGCCGAGCCCGCCCATCACGCCGCCACCCGCGCCGGCGAGCGCATCGGCGGTGCGGGCGAGCAGCGGGCTGCGCAGCGCCACGCGCGGCAACTGTGCAGCGAACAGCATCAGAGGGCAGGCGACCACCAGCAGCGCGCCGAGGCCGAACTTGAAGGCATCGGCATCGAGCCGCGGCAACAGCATCACACCCAGCGGAATGCCGACGAGCCCGCCGAGCAAGAACGGCGCGAGCTGCCGCCACGCCAGCTTGCGCGGCACCGTGAACACGCCGATCACCTGGCCGACGAGCGAGCCGAAGACCGCCATCACCGCCGCCAGCTTCGGGTCCAGCGCCCACACCCAGATCGCCATCGACACCATGCTGAAGGCAAAGCCCGACAGGCCTTGCACGAAGCCGGCGATGACGGCGCCGGTGAGCAGCAGGGTCAACTCGGTGGGCGGCAGGCCCATCACGCGCGCAGCGGTGGCGTGAAGACAAGCGCTTGTGCTTTGGTGACGCCGTTCTTGCGCCCCGGGTAGCTCAGCCAGCGCATCGCGATGTTGAGATCGTGGATCACGCTGGCGGCTTCGATCTTCGTACCGTCGTCGAGCGTCATCGTGTCCGTGGTGTGCGCATCCTCGACCAGCGTCACGTCGTAGCCGCGCTCGAGCGCGCCATACGCAGTGGCGCGGATGCACCAGTTGGTCATGGCGCCGGCCAATACGATGTGCGAGGCGCCGAGTTGCGCCAGCGCTTCTTCGAGCATCGTTTGCTCGAACGACGAGTTGAAGTGCTTGTCGATCACGCGCTCGCTGCTGCCCGGCGCGAGCTCGCTCACCCATTGCCACGGCGCGCTGTCGCTGGCCAGGTTGTGGTCCGAGTGCTGCACCCAGAGCACCGGCACGGCCGCCGCGCGTGCTTTGTCCACCACGCGAGACACGTTGCCGATGACTCGCGGCGCGTCCCAGCACTCGGCCATCACGCCCACCTGCACATCGACGACGAGCAGCGCCGTCTGGTTGCCTTCACGCACGGTGGCCATCTTCATTGCTCCCGGCAGGTTAAGTCGGTGCGCGACAGCGCATAGGCGTGTCACCAATCCGCCCGACCGCTCAAGAGGACGCCGAGATTGCTGTGGCAACGCATTAGCGGCCTAACGAATGAAAGGGACTTCCCCGTCCCGAGGTGCGCGCAGTGAAGCGCAGTACGGCATCGAAGTGCCACGATGGGAAGTGCGAACTTTCATCAACCACCTGCAGAAGGGGAAGTCCATGAGCATTGTCCACATCGGCATCGATCTCGCCAAGAACGTGTTTGCCGTGCACGGCGTCAACGAGGCAGGCAAGCCTGAACTCGTGCGCCCGAGCGTTGCGCGCGCCAAGCTGCACGAGCTGATCGCTTCCTTGCCGCCGTGCACGGTGGCGATGGAGGCCTGCTCCGGTGGCCACCACTGGGCACGGCTGTTCGCTGCGCACGGCCACACGGTGCGCCTGATCGCTCCTAAGTTCGTCGCCCCCTACCGCATGGGCGGTGCACGCGGCAAGAACGATGCGGCCGACGCCGCGGCGATCTGCGAAGCCGTGCAACGGCCTTCGATGCGCTTCGTGCCCATGAAGTCCATCGATCAGCAGGCCCGGCTGATGGTGCACCGCGCGCGCCAAGGCTTCGTCGAAGCGCGCACCGCGTGCATCAACCGCGTGCGTGGCCTGCTCACCGAGCTGGGCACCGTGTTGCCGCTCAAGGCCGCCACCGTGCGGCGTGAAGCCGCCGGCGCCGCGCTCGAAGAGCTGCCGGGCTGGGCCAACACCGTGGTCGGCGATCTGCTCAGCGAGCTGCACCGGCTCGATGAGCGCATCGCGCAGTACGACCAGCACATCCTGGCCATCGAGCACGCGAAGCAGTTGATGCGGCTGTCGGGCGTGGGTCCGACCACGGCCACCGCCATCCTGGCCATGATCGGCAACGGCCATGAGTTCCGGTGCGGCGCCAGTTCGCGGCCTGGCTGGGCTTGACGCCAGGCCAGTACAGCTCGGGCGGCAAGACGCGGCTGGGACGCATCACCAAGGCCGGTGATGCCTACCTGCGCACGATGCTGATCCTCGGGGCACGCGCCGTGCTCGCGGCAGCGAAGGCCAAACCCGACTCGGTGAGTCGTTGGGCCATCGCGCTCGAAGAGCGACGAGGCTACTGGAAGGCGGTGGTTGCGATCGCGGCCAAGAACGCGCGCATGGCTTGGGCGATGCTGCATCTGGGCGAGCAGTTCAAGTTGCCTGCGTAGCGAACTCGAATACAGCTGACCAAGAAGAACAACGAAGACCCGATTCCTCCACCGCGTGATGCGCCAAGCGTTGATGAGCAAGGTTGGACCTGCGCGGGGTGTGCCTGATCATGTCGAGGCGGCAGTCGATCTGTCCGCGGCTAACGAATGAGGCCCCCGCGCGCGTCTTTCATCAGGGTCCGCAGCACTCGATGCTGCATCAATGACCGGTTGTAGTTTGTCCGTCCGCACCTGGCTCGACAGATCGACGCGATGCGCATGAGCGCGGTGAAGCTGAAGACCAGAAATGAATCGAGCCGCTGCGCGGCTCGAGAACTTCATTCGCTTGACAAAGGGGGAAGCCCTTGTAGTTGGAGATGAGCGGCAGGCGAAAGGCAGCGAAGCTGCCTTTTGACTGTCCGCTCGATCGACGGGTTGGGCGTCACGTTGCCTTCTGTGGCACCAGACGTACTTGAAGCTCGCAGCCAACTGCGCTTGCATAGCGCTTGAGCGTTGCCAGCGACGGCGCATGCTTGCCTGCGGACTCCAAGCGTGAGACAGCGCTCTTGGTTGTACCCATGCGTTCAGCCACGACGTCTTGCGTTAGGCCCGCGCGTGCGCGAGCTTTGAGCATTTGGCTTGCCACTTGGTACTCGAGTTCGAGAGCGTCATAGGCTCGGGCAAAGCCCTTGCGAGCGCGCGCACGCGCCATGAACGCCGCATGGTCATGCGGAACAGGCTTGTATTTCAGTTCAGCCACCTAGCAACTCCTTCAGGCGCTTGCGCGCCAGTTTTAGCTCCCGATCTGGCGTTTCCTGGGTCTTCTTGATGAACGCGTGTAGGACGACGACGCGCCTGGCGAGCATGAAGCAGTAGAGCGCCCGGCCAATGCCGGACCGCCCACGCGGGCGCAACTCGAAAAGCCCGTCTCCGAAAGCGCGGGAGTGCGGCAGACGAAGGCTTGGCCCATGCTCGGCCAGGAGCTCGACCAGGCGCGCATAGTCAGCAACAACATCTGCAGGCCAAGACTCGATCTCAGAACGCACTCGTTCGTGAAAGTACTCGATCTCGAACGGCATGCCGCCATGTTAGCAAGAGTGCTAACGAAGCGCAAGGCCAATGCTGTGACGCCCAACGTTTGAATTGAGCCGCGCCGTTAGGCGTCCGCTCGATTGACTGGTTAGCGAAGTAATCGGCCCGCGCGCGCCGCAAATCG
>CADEEN010000145.1 GCA_902826345.1 uncultured Burkholderiales bacterium
CATGCATCAGCGGCCCGCCCTGGATGCCGGGGAAGATCGCGCTGTTGATCTTCTTGGCGATGGCCTCGTCGTTCATCACCACGATGCCGCCGCGCGGGCCGCGCAGGCTCTTGTGCGTGGTGGAGGTGACCACATCGGCGTGCGGCACCGGGTTGGGGTAGATGCCTGCGGCAATCAGGCCGGCGTAGTGCGCCATGTCCACCATGAAGATGGCCCCGACGTCCTTGGCCACTTTGGCGAAGCGCTCGAAGTCGATGCGCAGGCTGTAGGCCGAAGCGCCGGCAATGATCAGCTTGGGCTTGGTCTCTTGCGCCTTGCGCTCCATCGCGTCGTAGTCGATTTCTTCCTTGTCGTTCAGGCCGTAGGACACCACGTTGAACCACTTGCCGCTCATGTTGAGTGCCATGCCGTGGGTGAGGTGGCCGCCCTCGGCCAGGCTCATGCCCATGATCGTGTCGCCGGGCTGCAGCAGGCCGAAGAACACGGCCTGATTGGCCTGCGAGCCGGAGTTGGCCTGCACGTTGGCATGCCTGGCGCCGAAGAGCTGCTTGCAACGGTCGATGGCGAGTTGCTCGACCACGTCCACGTACTCGCAGCCGCCGTAGTAGCGGCGGCCCGGGTAGCCCTCGGCGTACTTGTTGGTCAGCTGCGAGCCTTGCGCGGCCATCACCGCGGGCGAGGTGTAGTTCTCGCTGGCGATGAGCTCGATGTGCTCTTCCTGGCGCTGGTTCTCGGCTTGCATCGCGGCCCACAGATCGGGGTCCACGGCGGCGACGGTGTGGCGGGTCTTGTCGAACATGATGGCGGCAGTCCTCATCGCAAACGATGGGCCTTCACGGGCGACGCTGCCTTCACATGGCAAGGGTCGAACGGAGGGCTGCCCAGGCGAACGGCGGAAAACGGCGGCCGGCGATTCGCCGCCAGCCCCGCCTGCGCTTCCCGGTGGTGGCCCACCTCGGACGGCGGGGCCGGTGCCCGTTCGCCCTCTATCGCCAGTCGCGCAGGGGACCGAGTTTAGCGTTGTGTCGTCGCGGCCAGCACGACGGGCTGTGTGGCCAGTCCGGCCTTGGGCTGCGGCGTCGACTCCGCCGATGCCTTCGCCGGCGCCTCGGCCGCACGCGGCAGCGTCTGCGGCACGGTCACCGCCACTGTCCTGCCGGCGGCCACCAGCTTCAGGTGCGACTGCTCGCCCAGCACCTTGGCCGCGTAGCCGCCGTCGTCAGGCAGGTTGGCCGCGCCGACGTAGTACTTCAGGCCGCCTTCGACGCTGCCGGCCTGCGCGATGCAATCCTTCAGCACCTGCACGCCGACGCGCAGGTTGGTCAGCGGGTCGAACGCCGCGTGCTGGCCGCCGAAGTTCTGGTACTTGTCGTCGTGGATGCGGGTCATGACCTGCATCAGGCCCTGCGCACCGACGGGGCTTTGCGCAAACGGGTTGAAGCTCGACTCCACCGCCATCACCGCCAGGATCAGCGTCGGGTCGAGCTTGGCGCGCTGGCCGAGCTGCCACGCCTCCTGCACGATGCGGCTCACCGGCTCGGGCGCCACCTTGTAGCGGCGCGACAGCCAGTTGGCCACCGCGGCCTGCTGGCGCGGCAACTCGCCAGGGTGCGCAGCGGTGGCACGCGCCACGGCGGTGGGCTCGGCGATGGCCACCAACAGATTGCCGTCGTTTTCGGCGCGCACTTCGTGCCGCTCCTTGAGCCAGCCCAACGCCGCGCTTTCGACGGCATGGCGCACCTCGTGCTGGCTGGCGAAAAAAGCGACGACCGCGACGACGGCCAAGCCAACAAAGGCCAGGCCGTTGTGGCTGACTTCGAGCAGGCCGTTGCCGACGTCGCGCGCGAACACGACGCAAGACGTATTGAAATTCTTGATCCATCGAATCGCTGTCACGGAATCCCTTTCACACCCTCGGATCGCCCCGCCCGCGAGCAGCAGGCAGGACAAACTCGACAGTGATAATCGGCCGGCTCACCCCCGGCGGAGGCGGCTCGGCTGGCAGCGCGGGCGTTCTGGCGTACTGCTTTTCTAGAACGCGGGTTAACCCTTGTTTTACAAGGCACTGCAAATTCTAGAAACCCTCCAAATAACCGGTCAAGCATTTAGAAACTGAAAGCAAGACCGAAAAAGGCATGAAGTACAGGGATTTGCGCGACTTCATCGGCCAGCTCGAGCGACAAGGCGAGTTGGTGCGTGTGGCCGAGCCGCTGTCGGCGCGGCTGGAAATGACAGCGCTCGCTGACCAGGTGTTGCGGGCCGGCGGTCCCTCACTACTGGTTACCAATCCAGTGGGTTACAAAGTTCCTGCGCTGCTGAATCTGTTCGGCACGACCCGGCGCGTGGCTCTCGGAATGGGCGCTGAAAGCCTGGCCGGGCTGCGTGAAATCGGTCACGTTCTGGCGCGGCTGAAAGAGCCTGAGCCGCCGGGGGGTTTGAAGGACGCCGGGCGGTTGGTGGCGATGCTCAAGGCGCTGTGGGACATGAAGCCCGACCGTGTGCGCTCTGCCCCTTGTCAGGAGGTCGTGCTCGAAGCCGGCGACATCGACCTCGGCGCCTTGCCGGTGCAGACCTGCTGGCCGGGCGATGCCGGGCCGTTGATCGCCTGGGGCCTGGTCATCACGCGCGGTCCGCAGTCGGTGCCGACACCACGCACGAGGCAGAACCTCGGCATCTACCGCCAGCAGGTCATCGGCCAGCGCGAGGTCATCATGCGCTGGCTCGCCCACCGCGGCGGCGCCCTCGACTTCCGCGATTTCGCGCGCGCCAAACCGGGCCAGCCCTTCCCGATCGCAGTCGCCCTCGGCGCCGACCCGGCGACGATCCTCGGTGCGGTGACGCCGGTGCCGGACACGCTGTCGGAGTACCAGTTCGCCGGCCTGCTGCGCGGCGGCCGCACGGAGGTGGTCGACACGTCGGTCGGCGAAGGTGCGATGAAACTGCAAGCGCCAGCCAGCGCCGAGTTCGTGCTCGAAGGCCACATCCCCATCGCCGCGGTGGGCTTCAGCGGCGAGAGCGAAGCCGGCGTGAAACTCATGGAGCGCGGCGGCTACCTGCACGCCCTCGAAGGCCCGTTCGGCGACCACACCGGCTACTACAACGAGCAGGACTGGTTCCCGGTGTTTCGCCTCGACCGGCTGACGCACCGCCGCGAGCCGATCTACCACTCCACCTACACCGGCAAGCCGCCCGACGAGCCGGCGGTGCTCGGCGAAGCGCTGAACGAAGTCTTCGTGCCGCTGCTGCAAAAGCAGTTTCCCGAGATCAGCGACTTCTACCTGCCGCCTGAGGGCTGCTCCTATCGCATGGCGGTGATCAGCATCAAGAAGGCCTACCCGGGCCACGCCAAGCGCGTGATGTTCGGCCTGTGGAGTTTCCTGCGCCAGTTCATGTACACCAAGTTCATCGTCGTCACCGATGACGACGTGAACATCCGCGACTGGAAGGAAGTCGTCTGGGCGATCACGACGCGCGTCGATCCGGTGCGCGACACGACGCTGGTCGATCAGACGCCGATCGACTACCTCGACTTCGCCTCGCCGGTGAGCGGCCTCGGCGGCAAGATGGGCCTGGACGCCACGAACAAGTGGCCTGGCGAAACGCAGCGCGAGTGGGGCCGCCCGATCGAGATGCCGCAGGCCGTGCGCAGCGCCGTGCAGCAGGTGTTCGAGCGCGTGATGCGCACACCGCCGGTGGCATAGCGCGCTGTCAAGGCAGCGTTGGCTATCGATCGTTGCGTCGTCGATTGCACTGATTGCCTTGTGCCGCGATGACCGCGAGCGCACCATGCAGATGTCTGCAATGCAGACGCAACCCAGCGGCGCAGTCTCTGCGTCCTAGGAGCCCAGGACCCCTTACCTCCTGAGCCCCGAAAGGTGGCGCGAGCCACCCACCCCTCCCGCCTCGGCGTGGAGGGGTTTGTTTTTTCAGGCTCCCAACAGGACTGCGAACTTTTCGCGTAGCACCGCGCGCACGAGCTCCGTGCCTTCGGCTGAAGGAATCCAGCGCAGCAGCGGCCTCTCGACCGATTGGCCCAGCCCCATCGGCGCCGGCACGATCTCCCACTGCGCCTTGTCACGCGCCGCCGCGTCCTTGAACGCACGCAGCGCGCGCGGCATGTGCCAGGCGTGCGTGACGAGCACGACTTGCTTGACCTCCAGATCGCGCAGCATCGCCGCGCTGTACTGCGCGTTCTCGCGCGTGTCGCGCGACTTCGTCTCCACCCAGCGCATCGGCCGCAGGAACTCGCGCTGTGCGATCTCGGCGGCCACGTCGGCCTCGGCCGTGCCGGGCTCGGACGCGTGGCCGAGGCCGCCGCTGAACATCATCGGCGCGCCGGTTTCGCGGCTCAGCCAGACGCCGTAGCGCAAGCGTTCGAGCGACGGGTCGGACAGGCTGGCCACGCCGTACTCTGGGGCGAACGCCTCGCGCCCGCCGCCGAGCATCAGCACGTCGACGCCCGGCTTGCCGGCGGCCGCCGTTTTCTTCAACTCGGCCAGACGATCGGCGGACAACGGCGGCGGCGCCGACATCAACGAGCGACCCATCCAGTCGCCCAGACCCGCACAGCCGCTGAGCCACAGCAGGACGATCGACACCAGCACCAGCATCCAGCCGAAAAAGCGCTGCCAGGGAATCAAGCGCGCGCCGACGAGCACGAGCAACAGCAACGGCACCGGCGGCAACGCCAGCGCAGCCAGCACCGGCTTCCACGACTCGATGCCCAGATTCTGAAAGAGTTCGTTCACCCTGTGACACCCGTGCGAATGAAGCCGGCGATTGTGCAGCACGCCTCGGGCGCGCACGCTTGCTCGCAGCCACCCGCTGAGGCAGCATCGCCGCGATGAGTGAAGTAGTACCTGCAAGGCGCCTGCCGCGGATCCTGCGCGGCGCGCTGTGGCTGGTGGGGGCCGTGCTGCTGCTGTGGGCGCTGGCCTGGCTGGCCGTGCCGCCGATCGTCAAATCGCAGGCCGAGCAACGTGCGTCGGCGCTGCTCGGGCGCGAAGTGCGCATCGGCCGCATCGGCTTTTCGCCATGGTCGTTGCAGCTGACGATCGAACGGCTCAGCATCGCTTCAGCAGCGGGCGCCGCCGCGCCGCCGCAGTTCGAGGTGGGGCGCATCATCGCCAACGCCGACATGCGCTCGCTGCTGCGGCTGGCGCCGGTGATCGAGGCGCTGGAGATCGATGCGCCGATCGTGCGCGCGGCGCGCACGGCCGATGGCCGCTACGACTTCGACGACATCGTCCAGCGTTTTGCCAAAGCGCCCGCTGCGCAGAATACAAACGACGATCCGGCGCGCTTCGCGCTCTACAACCTGCGCCTGCAGGGCGGCGCCGTCGAATTCGACGACCAGCCGGTCAAGCGCCAGCACCGCCTGCAGGACTTGCAGGTCGCGCTGCCCTTCTTGTCGAACCTGCCCGATCACGTGGCGGTGGATGTGCTGCCGCGCGTGGCCTTCAAGTTGAACGGCGCGGCGTTCGACAGCGGCGCGCAGAGCAAGCCGTTCGCGCAAGACCGGGCGTCGCAGATCGAGCTCGACATTGCCGGGCTCGACCTCACGCCGTGGCTGCCCTACCTGCCCGCGGCGCTGCCGCTGAAGCCCAGCCGCGGCACCCTGGCGACGCAACTGCAATTGCAGTTCGCGCTCGCCGCCGACGGCGCGCCGCGCGTCTCGCTGCGCGGCAAGGCGAGCCTGGCCGATGTGGCGCTCGCCTCTGCCAGCGACGGCGCCACGCCCGCGGTGGCCTGGCAGCGCCTCGACGTCGGCCTCGACGACGTGCAGCCGCTGGCGCGCAAGATCGCGCTCGGCGCCGTGACGCTGGCCGGCGTGCAGATCGACGCCAGGCGCAATGCCGAAGGCCGGATCAACCTCGTGCCCACTGCGGCGCCCACGCCCAGCGCGGCGGCTTCCGCGCCGGGCAACGCGGCGCCATGGCAAGTCAGCGTCGCGCAATTCGCGCTGACGCAGGCGCGCATCGACTGGCGCGACGCCAGCACGCGTCCGGCGGCCGCGTTGCGCGCCGAAGCAGTGGATTTGCAGATCGGCAGCGTGCGCTGGCCGTTCGAAACGCCGGCGCCGCTGAAGCTGAGCGCGCGCCTGGCGGCGCTCGATGCGCAAGGCGCCGCCGCCGGCGAGCCCGCCACGCTGACGCTCGACGGCCAGGCCAGCGATCGCACGGCCGATGCGCGCGCCGAATTGCAGGGCCTCGCCCTGGCTTGGCTCGAACCGTATCTCGCTGCCAGCTTGAACGCACGCGTCGAGGGCCGTGCGTCGGCGAAGGCGTCTGTTGCCTGGGCGGCCGGCGACAAGCCGCAGCTCAAGCTGGCCGACGTCGGCGTGCAAGTCGAGCAGTTCAAACTCGTCGAAGGCGGCAAGGCGCGCACGCCGTTGTCGGTGGGCAGCATCACCGTGGCCGAAACCAGCGTGGACCTCGCGGCGCAGCAGGTGAGCCTCGGCAGCCTGAAGATCGAACGGCCGCAACTGGCGCTGGCGCGCGATGCGCAGGGGCGCTGGAACTTCGAGCAGTGGGTGCGCGCCGGCGACGCACCACCACCGTCGCGCAGCGCGGACAGCGCGCTACCGTGGAGCGTCAAGCTCGGCGAACTGCAGTTGAGTGGCGGCGAGTTTCGCGTCGATGACCAACGCCCCGCACCCCCACCGAGCGCCGCGGTGCAATTGCGCGGCGCGGTCAGCGCCAACGTGCGCGACCTGTCGTGGCCGAGCGGGCCGCCGGCGAAGACGCAAGTGCAGTTGCGCATCTCGCAGAGCGATGGCGCGTCGAAGGGCGCACAAGGCGGCCGCGTCGATTGGAGCGGCAGCGTCGCACCGTCACCCTTGGCCGCACGTGGCACGCTGCGCGTCGAACGTTTTCCGGTTCATGCGTTCGAGCCCTACTTCGGTGGCGGTCTGAACGTCGATCTGCTGCGCGGTGAGGCCGACTGGCGCGGCGACATCGCCGTGACGCAGCGCGCGAACAACGCGTGGGACGCCAGCGCCAAGGGCAACGCGCGCATCACCGGCCTGCGCGTGCACGAGCGCACGGCGACGAACAGCACGCGCGGCGGCGACGAGTTGCTGACCTGGCAGGCGTTCACGCTCGACGGCCTGAAGTTCGATCTGCGCGCCGGCTCCAAGCCGACGCTGGAGATAACCAGCGCGGCGCTGACCGATTTCTACTCGCGGCTGGTCATCACCGAAGACGGCCGCTTCAATCTGCGCGACGTGGCCGCAGCGCCAAAGGGCGACGGCACGGCGCCGTCGCCGGTGGCCGCGGCCTCGGCGCCCGCGCCTGCGGCGAGCGCCGCAGCGACGCCGGCAGCACCCGGCTCGAACCTGCCGATCGACATCCGCATCGGCGGCGTGCGCCTTGCCAACGGCAAGGTCGACTTCACCGACCGCTTCATCCGCCCCAACTACAGCGCAGCATTGACCGAGCTCAACGGCTCGGTCGGCGCCTTCAACTCGACGACGCGCGACATGGCCACGCTCGACCTGAAGGGCCGTGCCGCGGGCACCGCGCTGCTGGAGATCTCCGGCGCGCTGAACCCGACCGCGCAGCCGCTCGCGCTCGACATCAAGGCCAAGGCCACCGACCTCGAACTCGCGCCGTTCTCGCCCTACTCCGGTCGCTACGCCGGCTACGCCATCGAGCGCGGCAAGCTGAGCATGGAGGTGGCCTACAAGATCGATCCCGACGGCAAGCTCGACGCGAAGAACCAGGTCGTCCTGAACCAGCTCACGTTCGGCGACAAGGTCGAGTCACCCGACGCGACCAAGCTGCCGGTGCTGCTCGCCGTGGCGCTGCTGAAGGACCGCAACGGCGTCATTGACATCAACCTGCCGATCAGCGGCTCGATCAACGACCCGCAGTTCAGCATCTTCGGCCTGGTCTTGAAGGTCATCGGCAACCTGCTCGTCAAGGCGGTCACCGCGCCGTTCTCTCTGCTCACCGGCGGCGGCAGCGAAGACCTGAGTTTTGTCGCCTTCGAGCCCGGCACCGCGCGCTTCAACGACGCCGGCCGCGGCACGATCGACAAGGTCGCCAAGTCGCTCTCCGACCGCCCGGCGCTGAAGATGACCGTCACCGGCGCCAGCGACCCGCAGAGCGAGCGCGAGGCGATGCAGCAAGCCGCGCTCGACGCCCGCGTCACGGCCGAGCAGCGGCGTGAAGCGCTGCGCGGCGACGCCCCCGCCGATGCGCCGCTTCCAGCGTTGTCGCCGGCGCAGCGCGAGGCCATCGTCAAGCGCCTCTACGGCGACACCAAGCTGCCGAACAAGCCGCGCAACGCCATCGGCATCGCCCGCGACATCCCGGTGCCGGAAATGGAAGCGCTGCTGCGCGGCGCAACGCAAGTCACGACCGACAGCGCGCGCGAGTTGGCGCTGCAACGCGGCATCGCCGTGCGCGACGCGCTGGTGGCCAAGGGGCTGCCGAGCGAGCGCCTGTTCCTCGCGGCGCCAAAGCTGCGCGCGTCGGGCGAAGAAGACGCAGCGTGGTCGCCGCGGGTGCAATTGGCGCTGGGAACGAACTGACTGCGGTCTCGGCCGGCTATCCGCCGCCGCGTTGCGTATAGAGATCGAAGTGCTTCATGAAGCGCTGCCATGCGGCTTCGTCGACACCACGCGCCTCGATCGTCACGCGCAGCCGAGGCAAGGTGATGAGCGCAATGCGCCGCGGCTCGAGGGTCTGCCAAGCCAGCGTCGCTCGACCCTCGTCGATCGCAATCGTCGCGCCGCTGTCCTGCCACTCGATCGGCCTGCCGCCGCTCGCGCCCGGCAGCCACGAGCGCAGCTCGTCGGCCGTGCAGCCCATCTCGCGCTCGAAGTCGAACGGGTAGTGCGCTTGCACTATCCGCCCGCGATCGGCGGCCAGATGGCGAGCACGTCGCCTTCTTTCGGCGTGAAGCTCAAGCGCTCTTCGGGCGGCACGTAGACGCCGTTGACCAGCACCAGGTGCACAAGTTTTTCCGGCAGGCCGAAGGGTTCGATGATCTTGGCGATCGGCGTGCCTTCGGCGATGTCGAGCTCGACCCGGTTGCTCTGGCGCGCTTCGGCGGGCAGATGCTGCGTGAGGCTGGCGTAGAGCTTGAAGTTGATGCGCATGCAGTGACTATGCCTTCACGAGCGCTTTGTGCTCCTGCGCCTGCGCGCTGGCCAGGTAGGCCGCCATCAACTGCGTCGGGTCTTTCATCAAGCGCTGCTTCCACTCGGCGCCGAGCCTGACCTGGCCTTCGACCAAACCACGCATCGCGCCGACATGCTCGGTCCAGCCGACGCTGTTGCAGCCGACGAGGCGGTCGCCGCCGAATTGCAGGCTCAGGTGGCGGCCGGCGGCCTTGTCGGTGAGTTCGACTTGCTCGCCGCCGGGCGCGCCCTGCCAGTCGCCGAAGCTCGTACTGATGAGGCCCAGCGTGTCGAGCACGTTGATCTGCGTCACGCCGCGCAGCTCTGTTTGACGGCCGACCATGTTGAGCGCGGCAACGCGTGCTTGTTCCGCAGCGTTGGGCTGGATCGCGCTGACGATGGTCTTGCCGCTCACCTTGTCGAAAGCTTCGGCGCAATCGCCCGCCGCGTAGACGCCGGGCACGTCGGGCTGCAGGTGCTCCGCC
>CADEEN010000146.1 GCA_902826345.1 uncultured Burkholderiales bacterium
CCCATGTCGCGGTGGGTGAGCTTGAACCAGGCGCGGGCGAAGGCGTCGGCGAACTGGTCAGGATGCGCGAGGAAGCGGCGTGAGATCTTCTCGTACGCCGGGTCGAAGCGCAGCGAGAGATCCGTGGTCAGCATGGTGGGGGCGTGACGCTTCGACGCATCGTAGGCATCCGGGATCGTCCCGGCGCCGGCGCCATGCTTCGGCGTCCACTGATGCGCCCCGGCCGGGCTCTTCGACAGCTCCCATTCGTAGCCGAACAGGTTCTCGAAGAAGTTGTTGCTCCACTGCGTCGGCGTCGTGGTCCACGTGACTTCCAGTCCGCTGGTGATCGCGTCGGCGCCTGCTCCGGCGCCGAACTTGTTACCCCAGCCGAAGCCCTGCGCTTCGAGCTGATCCGCTTCGGGCTCGACGCCCACGTGAGTGGTGACAGCCGCACCGTGGGTCTTGCCGAACGAATGGCCGCCGGCGATCAGCGCGACGGTCTCTTCATCGTTCATCGCCATGCGACCGAACGTGTCGCGGATGTCTCGCGCCGCTGCGAGCGGGTCGGGATTGCCGTCCGGGCCTTCGGGGTTGACGTAGATCAGGCCCATCTGCACGGCCGCGAGCGGGTTTTCGAGCTTGCGCGAGTGGATATCGCCGTCCGCGTCGTCATCGGCGACCAGCACGCCGCCAGCTTTTTCGACACCGTGCGAGCCGTGCGCATAGCGCAGGTCGCCGCCGAGCCAGGTAGTCTCGCGACCCCAGTACACGTCCTGGTCGGGCTCCCACACGTCCGGGCGTCCGCCACCGAAGCCGAAGGTTTTGAAGCCCATAGTTTCCAGCGCAACGTTGCCGGCCAGGATCATCAGGTCGGCCCAGGAAATCCGGCGGCCGTATTTCTGCTTGATCGGCCACAGCAGCCGGCGCGCCTTGTCGAGGCTGACGTTGTCGGGCCAGCTGTTGAGCGGCGCGAAGCGCTGCTGCCCGCGGCCGCCGCCGCCGCGGCCGTCGCCGATGCGGTAGGTGCCGGCGCTGTGCCACGTCATGCGCACGAACAGGCCGCCGTAGTGGCCGAAGTCGGCCGGCCACCAGTCTTGCGAGTCGGTCATCAGCGCGGTCAGGTCTTTCTTCAGCGCGGCGTAGTCGAGCTTGGCGAACTCGGCGGCGTAATCGAAGGTTTCACCGAGCGGGTTGGACTTGCTCGAATGCTGGTTCAGCAGGTCCAGGCGCAACTGGCTCGGCCACCAGTCGCGGGTGGTGGTGCCGCCACCGGCGGCGGGGTTGAAGGGACACTTGGCTTCGGTTGTCATGGCGTGGTCTCCTGACAGCGGGTGAGGGGAGCTCGAAGGTTAAGAACCTGACCGGCCCGCGTCCAGACAAAACCCTTTACCGCGCCGATAGACCATCGGCATCACGACAGCCGCGTTACGCCTTCCAACGCGCACGCATAAATCGCGTTGCGCAGCGCCGCGATCGCTTCGTAGCGCGTGAAGGTGCGCCGCCAAGCCAGCACCACGCGCCGCGTCGGCACGGGTTTGTCGAAGGGCACATACGTCACCAGCCCGGCAGGCTCCTTGGGCACCGACAGCTGCGGCACCACGGTGATGCCCATGCCCGAGGCCACCATGTGCTTGATCGTCTCCAGCGACGAGCCCTCGAAGCTCTTGCGGATGCCCTCGGCGTCGCTCGAAAACCGCGCGTACTCGGGGCAGACCTCGAGCACATGGTCGCGAAAGCAGTGGCCGGTGCCGAGCAGCAGCATCGTCTCCAGCTTCAATTCCTCGGCGCTGACGCTCTTGCGTTTGGCCATCGGATGCGACTTCGGCACCGCGACGATGAAGGGCTCGTCGTACAGCGGCGCGACTGCGAGCCCCGTGTCCGGAAACGGCTCGGCCATGATCGCGCAGTCGAGCTCTCCCGTGCGCAGCATCTCCAGCAGGCGCGCGGTGAAGTTCTCCTGCACCATCAGCGGCATCTGCGGCGTCATCTCGATGGCGTGGCGCACGAGCTCGGGCAGCAGGTAGGGGCCGATCGTGTAGATGATGCCCAGGCGCAGCGGGCCGTTGAGCGGGTCCTTGCCGCGCTTGGCGATCTCCTTGATCGCCGCGGCCTGCTCGATCACGCTCTGCGCCTGGCGCACGATGGCGTCGCCGAGCGGCGTCACGCTGACCTCGTTCGCGCCGCGCTCGAACAGCTTCACGTCGAGTTCCTCTTCGAGCTTCTTGATCGCCACGCTCAAGGTGGGTTGCGAGACGAAACACGCCTCGGCGGGGCGCCCGAAATGCTTCTCGAGGGCGACGGCGGCGATGTAGCGAAGCTCGGTCAGGGTCATGGCCGGAGATTGTGCGGCAGGCCGCCGCCGCTAGCATTCGCGCTCACCGCCACCGGATGTGCCGACCATGAAAGTCTTGCTTGCCCCGCTCGTGTTGCTGCTCGCAGCGTGCGCCGCCACACCGCCGCCCGCGGCGCCGGTTCGCGTGCCGCCGCCGCTGGCCGCGCAGCCGGTGACCGAGCGCCATTGGGGCGTGGACGTGGCCGACCCGTACCGCCACCTGGAGAACGTGGCCGATCCGGCGGTGCAGGCCTGGATGCGCGCGCAGGCCGACGCCACCGCCGCCGTACTCGACCGCCTGCCCGGCCGCGCGCCGCTGCTCGAACGCATCCGGGCGATCGAAGGGGAGGCCGGCGGCGTCACCACCACCGTCACCCGCACCGACAGCGGCCGCCTGTTCTTCCTGCGCCGCAACCCGGGTGAGGACCAGTTCAAGCTGGTCTGGCGCGACGGCCCCGACGGCGCCGACCGCGTGGTCTACGACCCGGCATCGGGTGCTGCTGCCGGCAGCGCGCCGCGCGCGGTGATGGACTTCGCGCCCTCGCGCGACGGCAGCAAGCTGGCGTACGCGGTGCAGTCGGGCGGCAGCGAGATCGGCGTGCTGCACGTCATCGACGTGGCGAGCGGGCGCGCGCTGACGCCGCCGATCGACCGCATCCGCTACGCCAGCGCGAGCTGGCTCGACGACGGCAGCGGCCTGTTCTACGGCCGCCTGCGCGAGGGCTACGACAAGCTGCCGCCGGGCGAGCGTTTCGGCGACCGCACGACGCACTTTCGTTCGCTGGCGGACGGCTCCGACCGCGCGGTGTTCAGCGCCAGCCGCAACCCCGAGCTGCAACTGCCGCCGTTCGCCGGCGCCGTGATCATGCAGGTGCCCGGCACGCAGACCGCCGCCGCGCTCGTCTTCATGGGCGTGGACCGCAACCTGCAGCTGCTCACCGCCGACCTGGCCGCCGCACGCCAGGGCGGGCCGGTCTGGCGGCGCGTCGTCGGCAGCGCCGACCAGGTGACGGCGGTGGCGGTCGGCCAGGGCACGTTCTTCCTCAAGAGCGCGCTCGGCACGCCACGCTTTCGCATCCTCAGCCTGCCCGTGGCCGAGCCGGTGCTCGCGCGCGCGCAGGTGCTGGTGGCGCAGGGCGACGGCGTCATCGGCGAGATCATGGCGGCGCGCGACGGCCTGTATTTCACGCGCCGCGAAGGCGTCACCACGGGCCTGTGGCGGGTCGCCCGCGGCGCGACGGCGCGGGCGGAGGCGATCACGCTGCCGTTCGTCGGCAGCGTCGAACTCAAGTCGGCCAGCGATGACCGCGACGGCGCGGTGATCGGCCTGGCGGGCTGGACGCGCGCGTTCAAGGACTACGTGGTCGAGCCCGGCGGCCGCGTGGCGTTGCTGCCGCTGGCGCGCCCGGGCGCCTACGACGCGCCGGCCGACATCGAGTCGCGCGAGGTGCTGGTGAGAAGCCACGACGGCACGATGGTGCCGCTGTCGATCGTGATGAAGAAGGGCATGCCCCTGGACGGCCGCGCGCCGACCATCCTCTACGGCTACGGCGCCTACGGCATCAGCGACGACCCGTTCTTCAGCCCGCGCGTCTACGCCTGGATCGAGCGCGGCGGCATCTGGGCCACCGCCCACGTGCGCGGCGGCGGCGTGTACGGCAAGGACTGGCACGAGGCCGGCCGCAAGACCACCAAGCCCAACACCTGGAAGGACGCCATCGCGCTCGGCGAGTGGCTGGTCGCCAACCGCTACACCAGCAGCACGCGCATGGCGATCTACGGCGGCTCGGCCGGCGGCATCTACGTCGGCCGCGCCATCACCGAGCGGCCCGACCTGTTCGCCGCCGCGGTGCCGGCCGTCGGCGTGATGGACGCGGTGCGCATGGAGTCCAGCGCCAACGGCGTGGCCAACGTGCCCGAGTTCGGCACCGTCAATAAGGAAGACGAGTTCAAGGCGCTGCTGGCGATGAGCAGCTACCACCAGCTGCGCGACGGCGTGCGCTACCCGGCGGTGATGGCGGTGCACGGCGTCAACGACATCCGCGTCGACGTCTGGCAGTCGGCCAAGTTCGTCTCGCGGCTGGCGACGGCGACGTCGAGCGGCAAGCCGGTGCTGCTGCGGCTGGAGTACGACTCGGGCCATGGCCAGGGCAGCACGCGCGCGCAGGCGCAGCTGCGATCGGCGGATCTGTACAGCTTCCTGCTGTGGCAGTTCGGCGACCCCGCCTTCCAGCCGAAATGACCCCGTGCCGGCGCGCTCCGGCGGCGGCACGCACACTGCGGTGATTCGATGATCGACCTGCAACAGCTCTCGATGCACTACACGCTGCCCGGCGGGCAGCGCATCGACGTCCTGCGCGCGATCGACCTGCACATCGCCGCCGGCCAGAGCGTGGCCGTGGCCGGGCCGTCGGGCTCGGGCAAGACCTCGCTGCTGCTGCTGCTGGCCGGGCTCGAGCAGCCGGCGGCCGGGCATGTGGCGATCGATGGCGTGCGCCTTGACACGCAGGGCCGCGACGCGCTGGCCGACCTGCGCCGCGACCGCATCGGCATCGTCTTCCAGTCGTTCCACCTGCTGCCCAGCCTGACCGCGCGCGACAACGTCGCGCTGCCGTTGCAGATCGCCGGCCGCGCCGACGCGCTCGCCCGCGCCGGCGAGATGCTGGCGCGCGTCGGATTGGCCGCACGCAGCGGGCACTACCCGGGCCAGCTCTCGGGCGGCGAGCAGCAGCGCGTGGCGATCGCACGCGCGCTGGTGCACCGCCCGCGCCTGCTGCTCGCCGACGAGCCCACCGGCAACCTCGACGACGCCACCGGCGCGGACGTGCGCGAGCTGCTGCTCGAACTCAACCGCGACAGCGGCGCGACGCTGGTGCTGGTGACGCACGACATCGAGTTCGCCGCGCGCTGCGACCGCGTGCTGCGGCTGCACGACGGCCAACTGCATGAGCAGCATGAGCAGCGCGGCGCCGGCATCCCGGCCGCGCTTGCCGACCCGCATGCCCTTCCTGCTTAGCTTGGCCTGGCGCGACCTGCGCGCCAGCGGCCGCACGCTGTGGGTCTTCTGCGCCTGCCTGGCGCTCGGCGTGGCGCTGGTCGCCGCCGGCGGCGGGCTGTACCGCCAGGTCGCCGGCAGCCTGCAAGGCCAGGCGCGTGCGCTGTTCGGCGGTGACCTGATGGTCTGGCAGCAAACGCCGCTGGCCGCCGAGCAACTGTCGTGGTTGCAGGCGCGCGGCACGGTCTCCGCCGGCGTCGAGCTGCGCACGATGCTGCGCAGCGCCGAGGGGCGTGCGCAACTGGTCGAGCTGCAATCGGTGGACGAACGCTATCCGCTCGTCGGCCGCCTGACGCTGGCGCCGGCCGCGGCCGACGATGCGCAGTTGCCGGCGTTGCTGGCCGAGCGTGACGGACGCTGGGGCGCGGCGCTCGACGCCGTGCTGGCGCAGCGCCTGGGGTTGAACGTCGGCGACCGGGTCGACGTCGGCGACGCCACGCTCGACGTGCGCGCCACCATCGTGCAGCAGCCCGACCGCAGTCTGCGCGCCGACTGGGGCGCGGCGCCGGTGCTGGTGTCAGACAGCGCGCTGCCGGCCACCGGCCTCGTGCAGCCGCAAAGTCGCGTCCAGTACCGCTACCGCGTGCGGCTGGCCGACGGTGCGGCGCTGGCCGCGGTGCGCAGCGGCTTTGTCGCCGCGTTTCCGCAGTCCGAGGCCGACGTGCGCGGCCTCGACGAACGCAGCGACCGTATCGCCGAGGTGCTCGGCCAGATCGGCTCGGGCCTGCTGCTGGTCGGCTTCTCGGCCCTGTTCATCGGCGGGCTGGGCGTGTTCAACAGCGTGCAGGCGCACCTTCAGGGCAAGCTCGGCACGCTGGCCACGCTGCGCGCGCTCGGCCTGCGCGACGCGCGCCTGGCGGTGCTGGTGCTGCTGCAGATCCTGCTGCTCGCCCTCGGCGCGAGCACGCTCGGCGCGCTCGCCGGCAGCGGCCTGGCGCTGGCCGGCGCCGCGCTGGTCGGCGAGCGCCTGCCGACCGATACCGGCATCGCCGCCGCCCTCGCGCCGCTGCTGCCGGCCGCGGCCACGGCCATCGCCTTCGGCGTGCTCACTGCACTGACTTTCGCGCTGCCGGCGCTCGGCCGCGCGCTCACCGTTTCGCCGGCCGCGCTGTTCCGCGGCCTCGACGGCCAGACGCTGCGCACGCCGCGTTTAGCCTGGCTGCTCACCGGTGCGAGTGCGCTGGCCGTGGTGGCGATGCTGCTGACGCTGCTGCCCGATCCGCGCTTCGGCGCCGCCTTCGTCGCCGTCACGCTCGGCCTGCTCGCCTTGCTGGAGCTGGTGCTGCGCGCGCTGCGCCGCCTGGCCGCGCGCACGCTGGCGCAGCCGCTGGCGGGCAGCGGCTTCGAGTGGCGCATCGCGCTCGCCGGGCTGCAACGCCCGCAGTCGCCGCTGCGCGCCGCGCTGCTGTCGCTCGGCTCGGCGCTGACGCTGCTGGTGGCCTGCACGCTGGTGGTGGCGACGCTGCTGCGCACGGTCAACGAGACGGTGCCGGCGAATGCGCCGGCGCTGGTGTTCTACGACGTGCAGACCGAGCAGTTGCCGCTGTTGCGCGAGGCGCTGCAAGCCACGCCCGGCTTTGCCGGCGTGCAGACCGCGCCATTGGTGCTCGGCCGCGTGGCCGCGGTCAACGGCGCCGCGCTGCGCGACAGCGACGACGGCGAACGCGCGCGCGAAGCGCGCGACGAGCACAAGCTGAGCAACCGCGCCGGCAACTTCGACGACGTGGTCGTCACCGCCGGCGCCTGGTGGCCCGCGGACTACCGCGGCCCGCCGCTGCTGGCGATGGAAGACCGCGAGGCCAACCAGCTCGGCATCCGCGTCGGCGACACGCTGCGCTTCGAGATCACCGGCCAGACGCTGGACGCGCAGGTGGCCGCGATCTACGCGCAGCGCCGCTTCCAGTCGCGGCTGTGGCTCGAAGCGATCTTCAGCGACGGCGTGCTTGACCCCTTCATCACACGCCATGTCGGCGCGGCGCGTCTGGACCCGGCCGCGGCCCTCGCCGCGCAGGACCGGCTGGCCGCGCTCGCGCCCAACATCGTCAGCGTGCGCACCGAGACCGTGTTGCAGGCCACGCGCGACATCATGGGCAGCGCCAGCGCGGGCCTGGCCGTCATCGGCGGCGTCTGCCTGGCCGCCAGCCTGCTGGTGCTGGCCAGCGTGATCGCGGCCAGCCGCGCGCGCCAGGTCTACGAGGCCAGCGTCATGCACACGCTCGGCGCACGCCTGTCGAGCCTGGCGCGCGTGCTGCGCTGGGAGTACGCGCTGCTCGCAGCCGTCACCGCGCTGTTCGCGATGCTGCTCGGCAGCGCGCTGGCGCTGGCGCTGTTGCAGTGGCGGCTCGAACTCGACGGCGTCGGGTTGTGGTGGACCGGCGCGCTCACGGCGGTCGGCGTGAGTGGCACGAGCCTCGGCTTGGGCGCGCGGGTGCTGCTCGGGCAGATGCGCGTCGCACCGGCGCAGTTGCTGCGCGGTGGCGCTTGAGAGCCGATCAGAGGCGGTAGACGCGCTGCGCGTTGGCGCCGAGCACGGCGTTGCGCGCGGGCTCGGGCAGCGGCGCCAGCAGGTGCTGCGTTTCAAGCCACCAGTCGCCGTAGCTCGCGGCCAGTTCGATCACCGGCCAGTCGCTGCCCCACAGCACGCGTTGCGGGCCGAAGCTATCCAGCAGGTGTTCGGCATGGCGCCGCGCGGCGTCGGGCGGCGGGCGCGGGCCGGCTTCGGTGAGCAGGCCGGAGAGCTTGCACACGGCGCCCGTCTCGCGAGCAAGACGCCGCAGGCCGTCGGCCCAGGGCTGCCAGGCGCGGTTCTCAATGTCGGGCTTGGCAGCGTGGTCGGCGACGACTTGCAGTGACGGATGGCGTTGGCACAGCGCAAGCAGGCGCGGCAGGTGCAGCGGCTTGACGAGTGCATCGAACACCAGTTCGTGCGCGGCCATCGCGCCGAGCGCCGGCGCGAGCGCGGGCTGCAGCATCCAGTCGGCGTTGGCGATGTCATGCAGCATCGGCCGCAAACCCTTCAACTTCGGCTGCGTCCGCGCCAAGTGCGCAATCCGGTCCGGCGCGTCGGCCGCCAGCAGATCGACCCAGCCGACAACGCCGCGCACGCTGTCGTGCAACGCTGCCTGTTCGAGCAGGAAGGCGGTCTCGGCCGCGGTCGGCGCGGCCTGCACCAGCACGCCGGTCGCGACGCCGAGCGGCAGCGCCTCGCGCTGCCAGTCCTCGACGGTCACGTCGCGGTGGATCGGGCCGAGCGCGGGCGTCAGCCAGCCGTAGTCGCCGCGTGCCAGGCGCCAGCAGTGGAAGTGGGCGTCGACGATCACGACGGGGTCGGCGCGTCTGCGGGCAGCAGGCTTGCCGCGCGCAGGTCGCGCCAGTAGGCCGCGGGAATCGGCAGCCGCGCCATCGCCAGCGCGTCGTGCCACTCATCGGCGCTGCGCGCGCCGACGAGCACGATGCCGATCGCCGGATGCGCCAGCGGAAACTGCAGCGCCGCGGCGCGCAGCGGCACGCCATGCGCGTCGCCGATGGCTTCGAGGCACGCCGTGCGATCGATCCACTCGCGGGCGGCGGGCGCGTAGTCGAAACGCGCCGCCGCCGCGCCGCGCGTGCCGGTGGCCAGCAAACCGGAATTGAAAGCGCCGCCGAGCGCGATGCGCACACCGCGCGCCAGGCACAGCGGCAGCAGCTCGGGCAGGGCGCTGTGATCGAGCAGGCTGTAGCGGCCGGCCAGCAGCAGCACGTCGAGATCGGCCTCGCGCAACACATCGAGCACGATCTGCACGTCGTTGACGCCCAAGCCGACCGCGCGCACGAGGCCTTCGCGCTGAAGCGCGCGCAAGGCTGGCAGTGCCTCGTCGATCACCTGTCGTCGCACTGCATCTGCATTTGCGCCATGCGTGGTGGCGTCGCAGTCGTGCACGAACACCGCATCCAGCCGCTGAAGGTCCAGGCGACTCAGGCTGTCCTCGACGCTGCGGCGCACGCCCGCGGCGCTGTAGTCCCAGTGTTGGCGATAGGGCAGACCGCCGACGTAGCCGTGCTGCTCGCGCGGCACGGCCGCGTCCGGCGTCAGCAGCCGGCCGACCTTGCTCGACAGCGCGAACGTGTCGCGCGCTTGCACACGCAGCGCATTGCCGAGGCGCTGCTCCGACAGGCCATGGCCGTAGTGCGGTGCGGTGTCGAAGCTGCGGCAGCCGCTGGTCCAGGCCGCATCGAGCAGCGCCTGCGCCTGCGCATC
>CADEEN010000147.1 GCA_902826345.1 uncultured Burkholderiales bacterium
CGACGGCAAACCGACCGCGGCGTACAGCCAGGCGCTGGCCGCATACCGCGAGGCCGTGAACACGAAGACCGACGGCGAGCCCGACTTCGACGTCTGGCAAGCCTTCTTGTTGCGCGCCGTGCCGGCGCCGCCGAAGCAAGCGTTCGTGGCTGCGAAGCCGGAGCCAATCAAGCTCAACGTCGAGGTCTCGAAGACGCGCTACCGACCGGGCGAACCGGTGGAGCTGAAGGTCAGCACGTCGGCGGCGGCGTACGTGTACTGCTACGTGCAAAGCCCGAGCACAGGAAAGATCCAGCGCATCTTCCCCAACCGCTTCGTGCGCGAGCCGCGCATCGAAGCCAACACGCCGCTCGAGCTGCCGGGCGCGCAGGGCTTCAAGGTGGCCGCGGGTGGCGACGGCGTGACGCAGCAGACGCTCGGCTGCCTGGCCACCGAGCGCGAGGTCTACAACGACCTGCCGCCACCGCTGCGCTGGGGCGACTTCGAGGACATCCGCCTCGGCAGCTTCGAAGAGATTCGCGATGCCTTCGCGCAAGTGGCCAAGTCGGCGGTGGCGCTCGAAGGCGCGGTCATCGAAGTCGTGGGCAACTAGGATGAAACTCAATCGCGTGTTGCGGTCGAGGGTGTCGCCCTTCGGCCCGGAGGGTGCATCCACGAAGGCCCGCTCTCCCGCCCCGTTCGCCCTGAGGTATCGAAGGGCCGCGTCCCCGTCCCCGTCCCCGACCCCGTTCGGGCTGAGCTTGTCGAAGCCGCCCTTGTCCCGGTGCAAGAAGGCTTCGACAAGCTCAGCCCGAACGGGGTCGGGGCGGCCCTTCGATACCTCAGGGCGAACGGTTGCTTTGCGCACCTTCGAGTTCGCCAACGGGCCGAGAGCCGACGCCGCCACGCTCGTGTTTGATGCGTCGCGGGTGGCGCGCAGCGCAATGGACCACTGACATGGTCCGCGACTTCATCACCCGCCCACCGCCCGAGCAGAACACGCTGGCCGCGCTGATGTCGCGCGTGTCGATGCGTGACCACGCCGCGTTCAAGCAGCTCTACGAGCTGACGGTGTGCTGTCTGCTCGGCATCACCGTGCGCCTGCTGCGTGATCGCTCGTGGGCCGAGGAGGTGGTGCAGGAGGTATACGTCAGCGTCTGGCACACGGCGCCGAACTACTCGCCGCACAAGGCGCAGCCGATGACCTGGCTGATGGCCGTGGCGCGCAACAAGGCCCTCGATGCGCTGCGCAGCTCGCGCGCCGACCGCGAGCATTGCGTGCGGCCGACCGGGCATGACGATGACGACGATCTGCCGGACAACAGCGCCGACGCCTGCGCCGGCCCGCTCGAGCAACTCGAGCACGCGGCCGACACGCACCAGCTGCGCTTCTGCCTGCAATGCCTGGAGCCGCCGCAGCGCCAGGCGATTGCACTCGCGTTCTACAGCGGCCTCACGCACGCCGAGCTGGCGCTGCACATGAACCAGCCGCTGGGCACCGTCAAGGCGTGGGTGCGGCGCGGCCTCGACCGCATCAAACGTTGTCTCGAGAAACAACAACATGAACTACCGACGGCCCGAGCTCTGTGATCGCCTGGCCGCCGAGTACGTGCTCGGCACACTGCACGGCCGCGCCCGCGCGCGCCTGCAGCAGTTGCTGCGCGACGATCTGCTGCTGCAGGCGCGCGTGGCTTTCTGGGAACACAAGCTGCTGCCGATGGCATCGCCGTTGTGGGCTGCTGCACCGTCGCCCAAGTTGTGGCGCGCGATCGCCGCGCGCGTGGCGCCGCGCGAACTACGCCGGCCGTGGTGGGCGCGCTGGTTCGACGCACGCACGCTCGGTGCGCTGAGTGCCGGTCTCGTGCTCGGCTTGACGCTCACGCTCATCGGCCCTGCGCACGTGGAGCGTGAAGCGATCGACAGCGCCGACGGCAGCCAGTTGCCGCAAAGCTATGTCGGCGTGCTCGCCACGGCCGACGGCCGCACCGGCGTCATCGTGTCGAGCCTGCGCCACGGCAAGGTGATGGACGTGAAGCAGGTGCAGCCGGTGCCCGTGCCCGCCGGCCACACGCTCTACCTGTGGGCCATCGAAGGCAACGGAGCGACGCGGCCGATCGGCCCCGTGCCGCAAGGCAAGTTCGTGCAGGTGCCGCTCGCGCAAACCTCCGAGACGCTGTTCGCCAGCGCCACCGAGTTGGCCTTGTCGATCGAAACCGTGACTGCGGCGCCGCTGTTGCCGAGCGGGCCGTATGTCTATCGCGGCCTGTGCGGCAAGTTGTGGCGCGTGCCCGTGACGCCGAAATAGCTGCGTCCAGATTCACTCCGGCACCGAATGTCCCCTCACGGTCGCGCATTTGGTGCGGCCGCCAACCCCACCCACCCCACTTCGAAAGCCCCCTCCATGAAAGCCTTCAAGACCCTCCAGCTCGCCGTCGCCGCGGCCGCCCTTCTCGCCGCAGGCAGCGCATCGGCCGAGCGGCCCGCCAGCCTCGCCGGCACCACGTGGACGCTGCAAGCCAACCGCGATGTCCTGCAGTTGGTGATCAACACGCAGACCGGCCCCGGCGCGCCGGGCGCGGCACAGTGCCGTGGCATCAGCGGCACGTTGAACACGACGCCCGACATCGTGGTCACCGGCTGGTACTGCCCGTCCACCGGCCGCATCCACCTCATCCACCGCAACCTCGACTCGAAGATCGCGGTACGCACCTTCACCGGCAACGTCTCGGACGAAGTCATCGGCCAGCCGCTGTACATGGCCGGCACGATGACGGTGTTGTTCTCGGCTTTCGGCGACCTCGGCGAGTACAACTTTTCTGCGGTCAAGCAGTAGGGCGGCGTCATGAACATGATCGCCAGCCCCGCCCTCGCACCGGCCGCCGTGCGCGGCCTGCGCGAGCGGATCATCCAGACGCTCGCCTTCGAGGTCTTGGGTCTGGCGATCGTCAGCCTGCCGTTTGCGCTCCTCTCCGGCGAGACGGCGGGCGACTCGCTCGCGCTGTTGACCACGCTGTCGATCGTGATCATGTCGTGGAGCGCGCTCTACAACACGGCGTTCGATCACATCGAGCGCCGCCTCACCGGCCGCGTGGCCAGCGACCGGCCGTCGCGCTGGCGCGTGCTGCACGCGGTCGCGCTCGAAGTCAGCGCGCTGGTGGTGACGTGGCCGCTGATCGTGGTGATGACCACGCTCACCTGGCGCCAGGCCTTCGTCGCTGAAGTCGGCCTGACGCTGGCCTACGCGGCCTACGGCTATTGCTTTCACCTGGCCTTCGATCACCTCCGGCCGGTTCCAACCTCCACCCGTCGCAGGAGCGATTCATGACATCGAAGAACAGTTTGGTCCGCTGGGCCGGCATCGCCGTGGCCTGTATCGCGCTCGCAGCGTGCGGCGGTGGTGGCGGTGGCGATGGCGAGTCATCGCCGCCGCCCACCGGCCCGGTCGTGATCGGCGCCGCCGGCGGCACGGCCGCGGGGCCCGAAGGCGCGGCCGTCACGATCCCCGCCGGTGCGCTGACCACCGACGTCACCGTGCAAGTCGAACAAACCACGGCCGGTGCGCCGCCATTGCCGGCCGGACTGGTGGCGCAGGGCCCGATGTTCGCCTTCACCCCGCACGGCACCCCCTTCGCCGCGCTGGTGACGATGACGATTCCGTTCGATCCGTCGCTGGTGCCGGCCGGGGCGACGCCGCAGCTCTACAAGACCAACGCGAGCAACGTCTGGGAGCCCGTGGCCAGCGCGGTCTTCGGCGCGAGCGCGGTGAGCGCGCAGGTCAGCGGCTTTTCGTTCGTGCAGGTGGTGATCCCGCCGCTGCAGCGCAACGACCCGCTGCGCGAGTGGGCGTTTACGGTGTACCCGCCCAATGGCCAGGCTCGGCAGGCGCTGCTCGCACCCAACGGCAGCGGCACGCTGACCGGCGGTCTGCTCGACGAGGTCGTGGACTTTGGCTCCGCGCCGTTCGACAAGGCGTTCTTTCGCACCAACGAAACCCGGCCCGCCGACGACATGGCCAATGGCATGGTGTTCTCGTTCCCCGACGGCGTCACCTACGGCGTGCTGGCCGAGGCGCCGTACAACGCGACGCGGCCCGATGGCATCGGCCCGGTCGGTGCTCGCAGCGAGCTCAAGCAGTACCAAAGCTTCATCAAGCGTGCCGGCGATGCGCGCCTGACCTTCACCGTCACTGCGGTGAGCCTCGTCGCCGAGGACTACAACACCCGCGCCGATCCGAGCAAGCTGATCTCCGTGCAGACGCTGCTGGCCGTCAGCGCGTACAAGACACCGGAACGCCACTTCTTCGTCGCTTCGGCGACGACCCAGGTGCGGGGCCGCGGATCGCTGTTCATCAGCGATACGCGCAACGACAGCTTTTCGGACCTGCCCATCCTCGACGACGACGATTTCGAGATGTCGATCAACGACGTGTCGTATCCGGTCGGCGACGGTTCTTGTCTCGGCAAGCAGGGGCTCTTCCAGCTCAAGGGGCCGCGCACCTACGCGGTGGACCTGTCGTCGGTGGCCGTCGGCGAGTCCTTCACCGTGCGCGTGTGGACGCACGCCGATGCGCTGAACCTCCGGGGTGGCGAACCCGTCGGTGACTGCCAAGCCTCGTACGCCGGCGCGTTCCTGCGCGACCCGCAGCAGATCAGCGGCACGACGATCGAGTTCAGCGGCCTTGAGCCCAGCAACGCCCCAGTGCTGCCCGCACCGCCGTTCGAGCAACGCGACGAGCCCTCGGCATGCCCCGCGCCGAACGCCGCCGCCGGCGTGCTGGAATTCAGCGGGCCCGCCTATGCCGTGGGCGAAGAAGACGGCGCCGAGCAAACCGTCACCGTGACGCGCACCGCGGGCAGCAGCGGCGCGGTGACGGCCACCCTCAGCAGCCGCAACGGCACCGCACTGGCCGGCACCGACTACACCGCCCTGCAGACGACGGTGCGCTTCGCCGACGGCGACACGCGGCCGCGCCGCGTCAGCGTGCCGATCATCCCGAACCTGATCGGCGGCCAGTTCAACCGCACGTTCGAGCTCGTGATGTCGGAGCCCGGCAACTGCGCCACTGTCGGCGCGCAAAACACGGCCACGGTATCGATCGTCGATGACGACCCCATCCCCACCGGCTTCGCCCTCGACCCGAGCTTCGGCAACCTGGGCGAAGCGGTGCTCGAGCGCTTCGGCGGCAACCGCTCGTCGATGGCGCTGCAGCCCGACGGCAAGATCGTGATGGCCGGCGGCACGCTGCAGGACTTCATCCTCGCGCGCTTCAACGCCGACGGCAGCATCGACCGCAGCTTCGGCCTCCTCGGCGACGGCACCGTCACCACCGACATGGGCAGCGGCTTGATCGTCGAGGAAGCCACCGCGGTGGCGGTGCAGGCCGACGGCAAGATCGTCGTCGTCGGCTACACCGCGATCGACAACACGCCGCCCAACCCGGACGGGCCGCCCACCTTCGCGCTGGCGCGCTACAACGCCGATGGCCGCCTGGACACCAGCTTCGGGCGCGAGGGACGCGTCAGCGGCAACGTGAACGGCCGTGCCCGCGCCGTGGCGATCCAAGCGGACGGGCACATCGTCGTCGCCGGTGAATTCAGTTTTGACTCCACCAACGGCAGCGACTTCAGCGACATCACGATCGCCCGCTTCCGGCCCGACGGCAACCTCGACCCGACCTTCGGCGCCGACGCCACCGGGCAGATCGCGCGTGACCTGGGCGGCAGCAACACGGCAACGAACATCGTCTTGCAGCGCGACGGAAAGATCGTCGTCAGCGGAAAACCGTTCGGCAACTCACCCGGCTTCGACCAAACCGACGTGGCGCGCTTCCTGCCCAACGGCGAGTTCGACGACAGCTTCGGCAGTGGCGGCAAAGTCAAGCTCGCCGGGCAAGACGGCGGCTCGGGCCTGGCCGTGCAAGCCGATGGCAAGCTGGTGTTGGTGGGCAGCGTGGTGCAGTCCACGTCCCCCGCGAGCGCCCGCTTCGTGGTGCAGCGCTTGCTGGCCAACGGCTCGCCCGATGCGAGCTTCGGTACCGCGGGCAAGGTGGACGTTGCCCTTGTGCGCAATGCCACGGCTGCGGCGGTGGCGCTGCAAGCCGACGGCAAGATCGTCGTCGTCGGCACCACCACGCTCGTCTCCGTGTCCGACTTCATCGTTGCGCGCTACGACGCCGACGGCTCGCTCGACGGCAGCTTCGGCAACGGCGGCTCGCTGGAGCTCGAGTTCTTCAACGGCGACAACGTCGGCGAGAACGTGGCCGTCATGCCCGACGGGCGCATCGTGGTCAGCGGCATGGCGGAAAACGCACAAGGCGCCAAAGGCTACGGCGTGGCGCGGCTGCTGCCATGAACATCACCGAGCCGCTCGGCTACCTCGCCTCGGCGCTGGTGCTGGCCACCTTCTGCATGCGCGACATGAAGGCGCTGCGTTGTTTGGCGATTGCCAGCAACCTGGCGTTCATCGCCTACGGCGCGCTGGCCGACCTCGGGCCCGTGCTGTTGTTGCACCTGCTGCTGCTGCCGGTGAACGTTCAGCGGCTGCTGGCCTGGCGCGCGTCGATGTCGGATGAAGCGGCGCCGCACCAACATCGCGATCTTGGATGCAAACACCATGAATGAACCCGCCACGACCTACGCACTCGGCTGCAGCGACGAGGAGATCATGCGCCTGGACCGGCAATCCGCGTCGATCGAAAGCGCCACCCGCTTGCTCTTGCGCGCCAGCGGCATCGAGCCCGGCATGCGCGTGCTCGATCTGGGCACCGGCATCGGGCATGTGGCGATGCTCATCGCCGAACTGGTGGGGCCAAAGGGTCGCGTGGTCGGCATCGACAACAGCACGAAGCTGCTCGACGTGGCCGCATTGCGTGCGGTCTCGCACCCGCAGCTGCGCTTCACCCTGGGCGATGTGCGCCACTGGCGTGACGACGCGCCGTTCGATGCGGTCGTCGGCCGCCTGATCTTGTTCCATCTCGCCGACCCGCTGGCCGTACTGCGGCATCACGCCGCGGCGCTGCGGCCGGGCGGCTTGCTGCTGGCGCTGGACTTCGACTTGCGCGCTTCTCGCGCCGAGCCCGCAGTGCCCTTGGTCGATGAAGCGCTGGGCTGGATCGATGCGGCGTTTCGCCACGTCGGCGCCAGCCCCGCGATCGGCACGCGGCTGTCATTGCTGTTGGAAGCAGCGGGCCTGGCGGAGGTGCAGGGCTTTGGCGTGCAGGGCTACCTCGCGCCGAACGATCCTCGCGGGCCGGCGCTGCTCAGCGGCGTGGTGCGCACCTTGGCGCCGCAGATCGTCGCCGCCGGCATCGCCACGCCCGAGCAGATCGGCATCGACACGCTCGAAGCGCGCATCGCCGACGCGGTTCGGTCTTCGGCTTCGGTGGTGCTGCCGCCCGTGCTGGCCGGCGCGTGGGGGCGCCTGGTGCGGGCATGAGTCCAGGCGCCGCGCGCCCGGCTTTCAAACCAGCGGCGCGCTCAAGCCTTCTGTGGCAAACGCCTTCTGCACCGCCGGCCGCGCCAACACGCGCTGCAGGTACGGCCCGATATGCGGCAAGGTGCGCGCCGGGCGCTTGGCGTTGCGCGTCCAGCGGCAGAGCATCAGCGCATACGGATCGAGCGCCGTGAAGCGCTCGCCTATCAGCCACGGCCCGCCGTGCGAGGCCAGTTGCGCATCGATCTGGTCGACGAGGCCTTCGATGCGTTTCTCGGTCGCGGCCTTCACCTCCGCCGCGCCGCTCGCGTTGCCCGGCGCGACATAACGCTCGGTGTAGAAGTAGATCGAGAACTGCGGCTGCAGCGCCGACGACATCCACAGCAGCCACTTGTAGAAGTGCGCGCGCTCGGCGGTGCCGACACTAGGTGCGAGTTGCGCCGCCGGGTGCGTGTCCACCAGATGCAGCACGATCGCCGCCGTCTCGTACAACACCAGCCCGCCATCGACCAGCACCGGGATCAAGCCGTTCGGATTCATCTTCAGGTACGCGGCCGACTTGTGCGCGCCGTGCTCACGATCGACGCGCTTCAACTCGAACTGCACGCCGAGCTCTTCGAGCAGCATGTGCGGCGTCATGCTGGCGTTGCCGGGGGCGTAGTGGAGTTGCATCATGGCGGCAACAATAGCCGATGGCCGACTCCCCACCGCGCCGCGGCATCCACCTCGAATACCGCTTCACCCCCGACGACAGCGCGCGCCAGCGCGGCGCCGAGCTCGCCAACCCGCTGATCGATCTGCTGCGCACGCTGCGCAACACCGGCTCGATCAGTGCCGCCGCACGCGCCATGGGCAGCTCGTACCGCCACACCTGGGGCGCGTTGAAGCAATGGGAAGACACGCTCGGTGCGCCGCTGGTGGTCTGGGTCAAGGGCCAGAACGCGCGGCTGACGCCGTTGGCCGAGCGGCTGTTGTGGGCCGAGACGCGCACGCGGCATCGCCTCGCGCCGCACATCGAAGCGCTGCGCAGCGAGTTGGAGCGCGTGCTGGCGCTGGCCTTCGATGCGCAGCACGAGGCCATCACGCTGTATGCGAGCCATGACCTGGCCTTGCCGCTGCTGCGCGACAGCGCCGAGGCGCAGGGCCTGCACATCGATCTACGCTTCGCCGGCAGCGCCGATGCGCTGCTGGCGCTGGCCCACGGCCGCTGCGACGTGGCCGGCTTTCATGTGCCGGTGCTGAGCGGCGCGGCGGCGAAGGCGCCGGGTTTCGTGCGCGCGTTGAAGTCGTTGTTGAAGCCCGGCCGGCACAAGCTGATCGCCTGCCATCGGCGCACGCAGGGCTTGATGGTGGCGCACGGCAACCCGCACGAGGTGCTCGGCTTGCCGGACTTGTTGCGGCCGACGCTGCGCTTCGTCAACCGCCAGCCTGGCTCGGGCACGCGGCTGCTGCTCGAACACCTGCTGCACGAGGCGGGGCTCGATGCCGAGCGCATCAACGGCTTTCATGGGCCGAGCGAAGAGACGCACGTGGCCGTCGCCGCGGCAATCGCCAGCGGCGTGGCCGATGTCGGCGTCGGCATCGAAGCGGCGGCGGAGCAGTTCAATCTGCACTTCGTGCCGCTGGCCGAAGAAGATTACTTTCTGGTGTGCCTGAAGGAGTGGCTCGACGGCGCCGCGGTGGCGCGCTTGCGCGCGCTGCTGGCCAGCGCGCCGTGGAGCGCGGCGCTGGCCACGCTGGCCGGCTGCGCAGCGCATGCGCAGGCCGGCGAGGTGCTGGCGTTGACGAAGGCCTTGCCCTGGTGGCACTACCGTGCGCCCAAGCCGGATCAGCGCAGCACGTCGACGTCCCCCTAGTTCAGCCGCCTTCAACGCCGCCGGTTCCCCACATTGAAGGGTGCGGCGCGGAGGGCGACGGCACAAACTCGGCGCTCGATGGGCGAGCCGAGTCATTCGGCGGCGCCGGATCGAAGAAGACCCAGGAGGCCGTATGGCACCCAGACTTCGCCGCATCGGCACATCGCTGGCGCTGTTGCTTGCCGCCATTGCAGGCAGCGCCGACGCACAGATCCCGCCGCACACGCCGGGAACGATCTGTGTGGCCAACAACAACTCGCTGTGGTGCTGGGCGAGCGCCCCCGGCGCGGTGGGCAGCCCTTGCGTCTGCTCAAC
>CADEEN010000148.1 GCA_902826345.1 uncultured Burkholderiales bacterium
TCTTCTTGTACATCAGCGGCTGCGTCAGCGCCGGCGTGTCCTGCTCGTTGTGGCCCAGCTTGCGGAAGCAGATGATGTCGACCAGCACGTCCTTCTTGAACTGCTGACGGTAGTCCATCGCCAGTTGCGAGCACAGCACCACCGCTTCCGGATCGTCGCCGTTGACGTGCAGCACCGGCGCTTCGATCATCTTCACCACGTCGGAGCAGTACAACGTGGAGCGCGAATCGCGCGGGTCGCTGGTCGTGAAGCCGATCTGGTTGTTGATGACGATGTGCACCGTGCCGCCGGTCGTGTAGCCGCGCGTCTGCGCCAGCGCCAGCGTCTCCATCACCACGCCCTGCCCGGCGAACGCGGCGTCGCCGTGCACCAGCACCGGCAGCACCTGGTCGCCCTTCGTGTCGCCACGGCGGTCCATGCGTGCCTTGACGCTGCCTTCGACGACCGGGTTGACGATTTCGAGGTGCGACGGGTTGAAGGCGAGCGACAGATGCACCGCGCCGCCCGGCGTCGAGATGTCGCTCGAAAAGCCCTGGTGGTACTTGACGTCGCCCGCCGGCAGCACTTCGGCTGCTGTGTGGTCGAACTCGGCGAACAGGTCCTTCGGCATCTTGCCGAGCGTGTTGACGAGCACGTTCAGGCGCCCGCGGTGCGCCATGCCGATGACGATCTCCTGCACGCCCTTCTCGCCAGCGCGCTGCACCACCTCGTCGATGCTGGCGATGAAGCTCTCGCCGCCTTCGAGCGAGAAGCGCTTCTGGCCGACGTACTTGGTGTGCAGGAAACGCTCCAGGCCTTCGGCGGCGGTCAGGCGGTCGAGGATGTGTTTCTTCTCGTCGATCGTGAAACTGGGTTTGCTGCGGATCGACTCCAGCCGCTCCTGCCACCAGCGTTTTTCCGCTGGGTCGGTGCAGTGCATGAACTCGGCGCCGATCGCGCTGCAGTAGGTCTCGCGCAAGGCCTGCAGGATTTCCCGCAGCGTCATGTGCTCGGCCTTGGTGAAGTAGGTGTTCGTCGCCGAGAAGGTGATGTCCATGTCGGACTCCACCAGGTCGTAGAACGCCGGCTCCAGCTCGGGAATCTTCGGCCGCTCGGTGCGCTTCAGCGGATCGAGATCGGCCCAGCGGCTGCCGAGCGAGCGGTGCGCGGCGATCAGCGACTGCACGTGAACCTGCTTGCGCGCGATGGCCAGGTCGGCCTCGCTGGCCTTCAACGCAAACGCATTGGCCTTGGCGCGTTGGGCGAAGGATTCGACGACCGGCGCATGCGCCACGTCGCGGCCATCGCTGCCATCGACCGCCGGCACGTTCTGCAGCTTGTCGAAGTAGTCGCGCCAGTTGTCGGGCACGCTTCCCGGGTTGTCGAGGTAGGCCTCGTAGAGTTCCTCGACGTAGGGCGCATTGCCCCCGAACAGGTACGAGTTGGACCTGTACTGCTGCATCATCTTCGCTCACCTTTCACCGCGGTCTGCGCGGATCCGATGGGTTGCACAACCTTCCGCGGCCCGGCTTTGCCGGTGGGCGGACTAGCGTTCGCGCCTCGAACCTGAGCAGTTCTTGGGCGGGAAGGGCCTTTGTCTACGGAGGGGACTCTAGCACCGAAGCCCCGCGAGATCGCGCTGAAAGCGGCATGTCTGCGCCGTTGTTGTGGCGATGGCGCGATGCGTTCGTGGCGCAGCATCGATGCGACATGACACAGGCGATCCGCATCCACGCCGCTGCGCCGGACAAGCCGGCGTGGGGCGCAGCCTGCAACGGCTGCGGCGTCTGCTGCCTGGCCGAGCCCTGCCCCGTCGGCATGGTGATCAGTGGACGCAGGCGAGGCGCCTGTCGCGCGCTGCGCTGGCATGCGGCGACGTCGCGCTACCGCTGCGGCCTGATGTCGGTGCCTGTACTGCGGCCCATCGTCGCGCGCTGGATCGCCGCCGGCCGGGGCTGCGACAGCGACGCTGCGGTGGCTTGACTACTGCGGCGCTGACGCCGCCGACGCAGCAGACGCTGGCGGCTCCGCCGGCTTGGACGACGACGGCAGCGGCACCGTGCCGCCGACGCCCACGCTGACACCGCCACGGCCGATCGGCACGCCGATGCCGACACCGATGCCGACCGACGCGCAGCCCACCAGCAGCAGGGCCGCGGCGAACACGACAGCGTGCGTGCGTTTCATCGACGCTCCTTAAGCGCCCACCCGAGCCCGCGCCTGACCATACTCCGTGGCGAGCCGATCGATCAGCGCGGCTGTCGGTACGACGGCCTTGACAGCAGCGATGCCCTGGCCGCAGCCCCAGATGTCCTTCCACGCCTTCTTGCTGCCCTCGCCACCGCCGAAGTTCATCTTCGTCGGGTCGCTCTCGGGCAGGTTGTCCGGGTCGAGACCGGCGTTCTTGATCGAAGCCTTCAGGTAGTTGCCGTGCACGCCGGTGAACAGGCTCGAATAAACGATGTCGTCGCTCGTGCCCTCGACGATGGCTTGCTTGTACGCGTCACTCGCACGCGCTTCGTCGGTGGCGATGAAGGCCGAGCCGATGTACGCGAGGTCCGCGCCCATCGCCTGCGCGGCGAGCACGCCGCCGCCGGTGGAAATCGAGCCCGAGAGCAACAGCGGGCCGTCGAACCACTCGCGGATTTCCTGGATCAGCGCGAACGGGCTCTTCACGCCGGCGTGGCCGCCCGCGCCCGCAGCCACCGCGATCAGGCCATCGGCGCCCTTCTCGACCGCCTTCTTGGCAAAGAAGTTGTTGATGATGTCGTGCAGCACGATGCCACCCCAGGCGTGCACCGCATCGTTGACATCGGTGCGCGCACCGAGCGAGGTGATGACGACCGGCACCTTGTACTTGGCGCAGACCTGCATGTCGTGTTCCAGGCGGTCATTGCTCTTGTGCACGATCTGGTTGATCGCATACGGCGCGGCGGGTCGGTCGGGGTGTTGACGGTCCCACGCCGCCAGCGTCTCGGTGATCTCGGCCAGCCACTCGTCGAGCTGCTCCGCCGGCCGCGCATTGAGCGCCGGCATCGCGCCGACGACGCCGGACGTGCACTGAGCGATGACGAGCTTCGGGTTGCTGATGATGAACAGCGGCGCGCCGACGACGGGGATGCGAAGACCCTGCAACTGCTTGGGCAAGGTCATCAGAAAGCCTCCAAGGCCATGTCGTTGATCGCGGCGTGGCCTTCGACGATCGAATCGCGGATGCCCGGCACGCGACTCAGGATGTGCTCGGCGTAGAAGCGCGAGGTGGCGACCTTTGCCGCCATGAACGCCGCGTCCTCTTGGCTGTCTTCGGCGACGATCAACGCGCGTGCCATCTGCCAGCCGGCCATCAGGTTGCCGGCGAGCATGAGGTACGGCACCGAGCCGGCGAAGACGGCGTTCGGGCTCGCCTTGGTTTGGCCGGCAACGAACTCCACGACTTCGACGAAGGCGTTGCGTGCCGCGACCAGGTGTTTGTGCATCGCCTTCGACGCGGCGCTGCCGCGTTTCGCCAATGCCGCTTCAGTCAGTTCGATCTGCTGTGCAATCGCCTTGGCGACCTGCCCACCATCGCGCGCCGTCTTGCGGCCGACGAAGTCGTTGGCCTGAATCGCCGTCGTGCCTTCGTAGATGGTCAGGATCTTGGCGTCGCGCAGGTACTGCGCCGCGCCGGTCTCTTCGATGAAGCCCATGCCGCCATGCACCTGCACGCCGAGCGAAGCGACGTCCAGGCTCATCTCGGTGGAAAAGCCTTTGACCAGCGGCACCATGAATTCGTAGAACGCCGCGTTGTGCTTGCGCACGTCGGCATCGGCATGGTGGTGCGCCGCGTCGTAGGCCGCGGCCGCCACGATCGCCATCGCACGGCAGCCTTCGGTCTGCGCGCGCATCGTCATCAACATGCGCTTGATGTCGGGGTGATGAATGATCGGCGCGCTCTTGGCCATCGAGCCATCGACCGGCCGGCTCTGCACGCGGTCGCGCGCATAGGCCACGGCCTTCTGGTAGGCGCGCTCGGCAATTGCGATGCCCTGCACGCCGACCGCGTAGCGCGCGGCGTTCATCATGATGAACATGTATTCGAGGCCGCGGTTTTCCTGGCCGACGAGCTGGGCAACCGCGCCGCCATGGTCGCCGTACTGCAGCACCGCGGTCGGGCTGGCCTTGATGCCGAGCTTGTGTTCGATCGACACGCAATGCACGTCATTGCGCTTGCCGTCCGGCAACACCTTCGGGCAGATGAACAGCGAGATGCCCTTCACGCCTTCCGGCGCGCCGGCGACGCGCGCCAGCACCATGTGGACGATGTTGTCCGCCATGTCATGCTCGCCGTAGGTGATGAAGATCTTCGTGCCGAAAAGCTTGTAGCTGCCGTCGCCTTGCGGCTCGGCGCGCGTGCGCACGAGCGCCAGATCGCTGCCGGCCTGCGGCTCGGTCAGGTTCATGGTGCCGGTCCACGAACCGTCGACCATTTTCGGGATGTAGTGCTGCTGTTGCTCGGGCGTGCCGGCCGTCAGCAGCGCTTCGATCGCACCGTCGGTCAGCAGCGGGCACAGCGCGAAGCTCATGTTGGCGCTGTTGAGCATTTCGATGCAGGCCGCGCCGATCGTCTTCGGCAGGCCCTGGCCGCCGAAGTTCACCGGGTGCTGCAAGCCCTGCCAACCGCCCTCGGCGAACTGCTTGAACGCCTGCTTGAAGCCCGGTGTGGTCGTGACCTTGCCGTCCTTGAACGACGAAGGATTCTTGTCGCCCTCCCAGTTCAGCGGCGCGATCACGTCTTGATTGAACTTGGCCGCCTCTTCGAGCACCGCCGCAGCTGTGTCGAGGCCCGACTCCTCCAACCCCGGCATGCGCGCCACGGCTTCGAGATCGGCCAGCTCCTTCATGCAGAACAGCATGTCCTTGACGGGGGCGCGATAGGTCATCGGTGTTGCCTCACAAAGCCTTGACGAGTTCGGGGACGGCCGTGAAGAGATCGGCTTCGAGCCCGTAGTCGGCGACGCTGAAGATCGGCGCCTCGGCGTCCTTGTTGATGGCGACGATGACCTTGCTGTCCTTCATGCCGGCCAAGTGCTGAATGGCGCCGCTGATGCCCGCAGCGATGTACAGCTGCGGCGCGACGATCTTGCCGGTTTGCCCGACCTGCCAATCGTTCGGCGCGTAGCCCGCATCCACTGCGGCGCGGCTGGCACCGAGGGCGGCGCCGAGCTTGTCGGCCAGCGGCGTCAGCACTTCATTGAACTTGTCGCTGCTGCCGAGCGCTCTGCCGCCGCTGACGATGATCTTGGCGGCGGTGAGTTCGGGCCGGTCGAGCTTGGCGATCTCGGCGCCGACGAAGGACGAGCTGCCGCTGTCGGCAACCGCTTCGATCTTCTCGATCGCGCCGCTGCCGCCTTCGGCTACCGCTGGATCGAAGCCGGTCGTGCGAACGGTAATGACCTTGATCGCATCGCTGCTCTGCACGGTGGCGATGGCGTTGCCGGCATAGATCGGGCGCTCGAAGGTGTCGGCGCTGACGATCTTCATCGCGTCGCTGATCTGCGCCACGTCGAGCAGCGCGGCCACGCGTGGGGCGACGTTCTTGCCGTGCGCCGTCGCGGGGAACAGCAGGTGGCTGTAGTTCTTCGCGATGGCGATCACTTGCGCAGCCACGTTTTCAGCAAGTTGTTCAGCAAGGCTGGCTGCATCGGCATGCAGCACCTTGGCCACGCCAGCGATCTGTGCCGCAGCCTGCGCTGCGCCGCCGGCGTTGTGCCCAGCGATCAACACGTGCACGTCGCCGCCGCATTGCGCCGCAGCGTTGACAGTGTTCAACGTCGCACCCTTCAAGGTGCCGTGGTCGTGTTCGGCAATGACGAGAACGCTCATGTCAGATCACCTTCGCTTCGTTCTTGAGTTTGTTCACCAGCGTGGCCACGTCGGGCACCTTGATGCCGGCGCCGCGCTTGGGCGGCTCGACCACCTTCAGCGTCTTGATGCGCGGCGTCACGTCCACGCCGAGGTCCGCGGGCTTCAGCACGTCGAGCTGCTTCTTCTTCGCTTTCATGATGTTGGGCAGCGTCACGTAGCGCGGCTCATTGAGGCGCAGATCGGTGGTGATCACGGCCGGCAGCGAGAGCTTGACCGTCTCCAATCCACCATCGACTTCGCGCGTGACGCTGACCTTGTTGTCGGCCAATTCGACCTTCGAGGCGAACGTGCCCTGCGGCAGCTTGGCGAGCGCGGCCAGCATCTGCCCGGTCTGGTTGCAGTCGTCGTCGATGGCTTGTTTGCCGAGGATGATCAGCCCCGGCTGCTCCTTGTCCACGAGTGCCTTCAGCAGCTTGGCCACGGCCAGCGGCTGCAACTCGTCGGCGCACTCGACATGGATCGCGCGATCCGCGCCGATCGCCATCGCCGTGCGCAGCGTCTCCTGGCATTGCGTGACGCCGCAGGAGACGGCGATGACTTCAGTGGCGGCGCCCTTCTCTTTCAAGCGCACCGCCTCTTCGACGGCAATTTCGTCGAACGGGTTCATGCTCATCTTGACGTTGGCCGTGTCGACACCGCTGCCATCAGCCTTGACGCGCACCTTGACGTTGTAGTCGACGACCCGCTTCACGGGCACCAGAACCTTCATGGGGCTTGCTCCTTGAATTTGCGCACCAGACGATAAAGCGAACGATCGTTCGATTTTAGACCGCCGACTCCACCGCAGCCCGAGTCTGCAAAGCTTGTCTTGCACCGCGATCGACATTCACCCGGCGCAGCAGCACGAGGCCGGCGATGAAGAACACCGCTGTCGAGGCGATGCCCAGGCGATGGTTGCCCGACGTTGCCCATGTCACCAGACCATACGTCACCGGCCCGACGATCGCCGACAGGCGCGTCGCAAAGGTCCACAGGCCGAAGAACTCGGCGAGCTGTTGCGGCGGTGCGAGCAGCCCCGCGATGGCACGGCCGGCCGACTGGCTCGAGCCCATGCACAAGCCTGCGATCACCGCCGCCACCCAGAACAGCGTCGCCGTCGTCGTCAACGCTGCCAGCGCGCACATGACGATCCAGCCGATCAGCGTGACCGCCAGCGCGCGCTTGTGGCCGGTGCGGTCCTGCCAATAGCCGAACGCAAACGCGCCGACCGCCGAGGCGATGTTGACGAGGAAGACGAGCAGCATCGTGTCGGTCTGCTTGAAGCCGAGCGCCTGCTCGGCGTACACCGCCGCCAGCGCGATGATGACGCCGATGCCGGCCTGGTAGGCCAGCGCGGTGATCAGCAGCCAGCGGAAATCCTCGAAGCGCTGCGCTTGCTGCCAAGTGGTACGCAACCGCGTCAGCGAGTCGCGCAGGCTGTGCGACGCGCCGCCCTGCGCCACCGCGCGCTCCTTCAGCAACGCAAACGTCACCAGCGCCGAGATGCCATACACGGCCGCCGTGATGAGCATCGTCACCGGCACGAACTGCTCGGCCTTCTGGCCCTGCTGCTGTGCCCAGATCACGTAGGCGAGCGAGAGGCCGAGCGACAACATGCCGCCGAAGTAGCCGAAGCTCCAACCCCAGCCCGACACCTTGCCCAGCGCCTCGCGCTTGGCCAGCTCGGGCAGGAAGGCCGCCGTCAATGCCTCGCCGTAAGCGTAGAAGAGGTTCGACAGCACGATGGCGACGACGGCCAGGGCCACGTCGTTGCGGCCGACCCAGAACAGCGCCAGCGTGGCGACCACACAGGCGGCGGTGGTCAGCATCAGCAGACGCTTCTTCGCTGCGCGCAGATCGGCGTAGGCGCCGATGGCCGGCATCGTGAACATGATGATCAGGTTCGACAGCGCCAACGTCAGCGTCCACGCCAGCGTGCCCCAATCGGCGCCGCCGGCCACCACACCGACGAAGTAGGCGTTGAACACCGCCGTCAAGACGACCGTCGTGTAGCCCGAGTTGGCGAAGTCGTACATCGCCCAACCGAAGACCTCGCGCTTCTTGACGCCGGGGTTCAGGGCTTCTTGCGCAAAGAGGGGCATCGGGTCTTTCTTCTTGACGCGTGGTGCCCAGGGCCGGGCTCGAACCGGCACGCCCTCTTTCGAGAAGCCGCGGATTTTAAGTCCGCTGTGTCTACCCATTTCACCACCCGGGCGGGGCGCAGCGCATTGTCAACGAGACTACGATCCGGACTCTGCACAAGGAGACGAACATGGGCGCCACCGAAGCATTCACCGCCACCACCACAGTCGGCCACTGGATCGCCGGTGAACGCATCGTCAGCACGAGCGGCCGCGAGCAGCCGGTGTTCAACCCAGCCACTGGTGCTGTCGCACGCCAAGTGGCACTCGCATCGAAATCCGAAGTGCACGCGGCGGTCGCGGCCGCGCAGGCCGCCTTTCCCGCCTGGGCCGACACGCCGCCGATTCGCCGCGCGCGCGTGATGTTCAAGTTCCTCGAATTGATGAACCAGCACCGCGACACGCTCGCCGCGATGATCACGGCCGAGCACGGCAAGGTGTTCTCCGACGCGCAGGGCGAGGTCACGCGCGGCATCGACATCGTCGAGTTCGCCTGCGGCATCCCGCAACTGCTCAAAGGCGACTACACCGATCAAGTCAGCACAGGGATCGATAACTGGACGTTGCGCCAGCCGCTCGGCGTGGTGGCCGGCATCACGCCGTTCAACTTCCCGTGCATGGTGCCGTGTTGGATGTTCCCGGTGGCTATCGCCTGCGGCAACAGTTTCATCCTGAAGCCGAGCGAGCGCGATCCTTCGCCTGCCGTTTTCATGGGTGAGTTGTTCAAGCAAGCCGGCCTGCCGGACGGCGTGTTCAACGTCGTGCAGGGCGACAAGATCGCGGTCGATGCATTGCTCGAACACCCGGACGTGAAGGCGCTCTCGTTCGTCGGCTCGACGCCGATTGCTCAGTACATCTACGAAACCGGCGCGCACCACGGCAAGCGCGTGCAGGCGCTGGGCGGCGCGAAGAACCACATGGTGGTGATGCCCGACGCCGACCTCGAGCAGAGCGTCGACGCGCTGATCGGCAGCGCCTACGGCTCGGCCGGCGAGCGCTGCATGGCGATCAGCGTGGCCGTTCTGGTGGGCGACGCAGCTGACAAGTTGATGCCCAAGCTCGCCGAGCGCGCGAAGACGCTGAAAGTGAAGAACGGTATGGCCGCCGACGCCGAGATGGGTCCGGTGATCACGAAGCAGGCGCTCGAACGCATCGAGAGCCACATCGACATCGGCGTCAAGGAAGGCGCGAAGCTGGTGGTCGATGGCCGCGGCCTGAAGGTGCCGCAGCACGAGGGCGGCTACTTCACCGGCGGCACGCTGTTCGACCACGTGACGCCCGCCATGCGCATCTACCAAGAAGAGATCTTCGGCCCCGTGCTGTCGTGCGTGCGTGTGCATGACGTTGCCGAGGCGGTGAAGCTCGTCAACGAGCACCCCTACGGCAACGGCGTGTCCTGCTTCACCAGCGACGGCAACATCGCGCGCGAATTCTCACGCCGCGTGCAGGTCGGCATGGTCGGCATCAACGTGCCGATCCCGGTGCCGATGGCCTGGCACG
>CADEEN010000149.1 GCA_902826345.1 uncultured Burkholderiales bacterium
GGCCCCACTCGCGGTTGATGATGAGCTGGATCGCCATCGCGCGGCGCACGCTCTCTTCGGTCGGCGTCGTGATCGCTTCGTCGTAGGCGTTGGTGTGCAGCGAGTTGCAGTTGTCGTAAACGGCGATCAGCGCCTGCAGCGTCGTGCGGATGTCGTTGAAGGCGATTTCCTGCGCGTGCAGTGAACGGCCCGAGGTCTGGATGTGGTACTTCAACTTCTGGCTGCGCTCGTTGGCGCCGTAGCGGTCGCGCATCGCTGTCGCCCAGATGCGGCGCGCGACGCGGCCCATCACCGTGTACTCGGGGTCCATGCCGTTGGAGAAGAAGAACGACAGGTTCGGCGCGAAGTCGTCGATGTGCATGCCGCGCGCGAGATACGCCTCGACGAAGGTGAAGCCGTTGGCCAGCGTGAACGCGAGCTGGCTGATCGGGTTCGCGCCGGCCTCGGCGATGTGATAGCCGCTGATGCTTACCGAATAGAAGTTGCGCACGTCGTGGTGCACGAAGTACTCGGCGATGTCGCCCATCACCTTCAGGCTGAACTCGGTCGAGAAGATGCAGGTGTTCTGGCCCTGGTCTTCCTTCAGGATGTCGGCCTGCACCGTGCCGCGCACGTTCTCCAGCACCCAGGCGCGGATCTTCGCGGCCTCGGTGTCGGTCGGCTCGCGGCCGTTCTCCTGCTTGAACTTCGCCAGGTTCTGGTCGATCGCGGTGTTCATGAACATCGCCAGGATCGACGGCGCCGGGCCGTTGATCGTCATCGACACGCTGGTACTCGGGTTCGTCAAGTCGAAGCCCGAATACAGGACCTTCATGTCGTCGAGCGTGGCGATGGAGACGCCGCTGTTGCCGACCTTGCCGTAGATGTCGGGCCGCGGGTCGGGGTCGGCGCCGTAGAGCGTGACCGAGTCGAACGCGGTAGACAGGCGCTTGGCCGGCAGGCCCTCGCTCACCACCTTGAAGCGGCGGTTGGTGCGGAACGCATCGCCCTCGCCGGCGAACATGCGCGTCGGGTCTTCGCCTTCGCGCTTGAAGGCGAACACGCCCGAGGTGTACGGAAAACTGCCGGGCACGTTGTCGAGCAGCAACCACTTCAGCAGCTCGCCGTGGTCTTCGTAGGTCGGCAGCACGACCTTGCGCACGGTGTTGCCCGACAGCGTGGTGTGCGTGAGCCGTGTGCGGATTTCCTTGTCGCGGATCTTCACCACGTACTCGTCACCCGAATACGCGCGCTGCATGTCGGGCCACATCGTGAGCAGCTTCTTGGCGTGAACGTCGAGCCTGCCTTCGCGCTCTTCGGCCAGCGAGATCGCGGCTTCGGCGGCGCGCGGTTTGTCGGGCTTGCCGACGGCGAGCATTCGCGCGGCCTCGCGCAGTTGCTGAATCTCTCGCGCCAGCGCAGCCTGCTCGCGCGCGCGGCGCTTGTAGCCGCGCACGGTGTCGGCGATATCGGCCAGGTAGCGCACCCGCGCCGCCGGCACGATCGGCACCTGGTGCGTGCTGTGGCGCGTGCTCGTCATCGGCAGGCAGCCCGCTTTCAAGGGCAGGCCTTTGTCGATCAGCCGCACCTTCAGCGCCTGGTAGAGCGCGGTCACACCGTCGTCGTTGAAGCGGCTGGCCATGGTGCCGAAGACCGGCATCTCGTCGGGCATCTGCTTGAAGGCTTCGCGGTTGCGCTGCACTTGCTTGGCGACATCGCGCTGCGCGTCGGCGGCGCCCTTGCGGTCGAACTTGTTGATGGCCACGAACTCGGCGAAGTCGAGCATGTCGATCTTCTCCAGCTGGCTCGCGGCGCCGTACTCGGGCGTCATCACGTACAGCGGAATGTCGACGTGCGGCACGATCGCCGCGTCGCCCTGGCCGATGCCGGAGGTCTCGACGATGACGAGGTCGAAGCCCGCCGCCTTGCAGGCCGCGAGCACGTCGGGAAGCGCCGCACTGATCTCGCTGCCGGCCTCGCGCGTGGCCAGGCTGCGCATGAACACGCGCGAGCCCGCGCCCCACGGCGAGATGGCATTCATGCGGATGCGGTCGCCGAGCAGCGCGCCGCCGCTCTTGCGCCGCGACGGGTCGATCGAGATCACCGCAATCCGCAACGCATCGTCCTGATCCAGACGCAGGCGGCGGATCAACTCGTCGGTCAGCGACGACTTGCCGGCGCCGCCGGTGCCGGTGACGCCGAGCACCGGCGTTTTCGACTTCTTCGCGGCCTCGTGCAGCGCTGCCTTCAGCTTCGCGTCGGCGCTGTCGTTCTCGAGCGCGGTGATCAGCTGCGCCAGCGATCGCCACGCCGCTTCCCCCTGACCGGCGATGGCATCGATCGACGTCGGCGCCACGCCCGCGACCACGTCGCAGCGCATCACCATCTCGCCGATCATTCCCTGCAGCCCCATGCGCTGCCCGTCCTCGGGGCTGAAGATGCGCACGCCGTGTTCCGCGAGTTCGCGGATCTCCGCCGGCACGATGACGCCGCCACCGCCGCCGAAGACCTGGACGCCCTGCCCGCCGCGCGCGCGCAGCAGCTCGACCATGTACTTGAAGTACTCGACATGCCCGCCCTGGTAACTCGACACCGCGATGCCTTGCGCGTCTTCCTGCAATGCCGCGGTGACGACCTCATCGACCGAGCGGTTGTGGCCGAGGTGGATCACCTCCGCCCCCATGCCCATCAGGATGCGCCGCATGATGTTGATCGCGGCGTCGTGGCCGTCGAACAGCGACGCCGCAGTGACGACCCTTACCTTGTGCTTCGGGCGGTAGGCGGCCAGGGCTTTGTAGTCGGCGGCGAGCTCGGTCATGGGGCGATTCCAAACAGAAGGGGCATTGAAAGTTACATTGACGTTAACGTCAATTGGCGATGATGCCACCGCCGCCGGGTACCGATGAGCACCACTCAGCCCTTGGTTTGCGAGGGGCGGCGAGCGGGCGCTTTTCTGCACAATCTCTGCCCATGCCGACGCCGCTTTCACCCCAGCCCGCGACGCCCGCCGCGCTGCGCGAGCTGGCGCTCGTCGTGCCGCAGCGCACGGCCGCCGGCCACGCCGCATTGACGCGGCGCACGCGCGAGCTGACGCCGCGCCAGCGCACGGCGCTGTTCATGGTCGACGGCAAACGCAGCGTCGACATCGTGCTGGCGCTGGCGTCGCAGGCCGGCGCCAAGGCGAGCGACTTTTCCGATCTGGTGACGCTCGGTTTGGTCGAAACGCCTGGCCTGGCCGTCGCCGCGGTGCTCGCCGATTCGTCGGTGCTGCCGTCGTCGCAATCGCTGCACGGCGATTCGAGCTGGTCGCAGTTGCCCGAAGACGAGACCGTTCTGCACACCACGGACGGCCCGCTGATCGAAGCGCGCGCGCTGCTCGTGCGTGCCGTGCGCAGCGCCGCGCCGCTGGCCGGCGCCTTCACCTTGCGGCGCCTGAAGCGCGCCAGCACGCGCGCCGAACTCGAAGCGCTGCTCGACGAGGTGGAGCAGCGCTTGCGCAAGCCGCACCGCAGGGTCATCGCCGCGCAGACCTTGCGTCACGTGCGGCACCTGCTGACGTTGCCGGCGACCACCTACCCGGCGCCGCTGGGAGTCAGATGAGCCCCCAGCTCACTTCGTTCGCGCCCCCCGAGGCACTGCGGTGACCTTCCTCGCCATCGACATCGGCAACACGCGACTGAAGTGGGCGCTGTACGACGACGCGCGGCCCGGCGCGCGGCTGAAGACCAGCGGCGCGGTGTTCCTCGAAACCATCGACCAGTTGGCCGACCAGGAGTGGCAGGGCCTGCCTGCGCCGAGGGCGATGCTGGGCAGCAACGTCGCCGGCGACGCGGTGCGGCGGCGCGTCGAGGAACAGTTGGAACTGTGGGACATCGATCCGCGCTGGATCGTGCCCGGCGCGCAAGCGGCCGGCGTGACCAACGGCTACGACCACCCGACGCGCCTGGGCGCCGACCGCTGGGCCGCGTTGGCCGGTGCGCGATGGCATGTGTTGCAACGCGGCGGCGAGCCACGCCCGGCCCTGGTGGTCATGGTCGGCACCGCGGTCACCGTCGATTCACTCGACGCCGACGGCCGCTTCATCGGCGGGCTGATCCTGCCCGGCTTCGGCCTGATGCTGCGCGCGCTCGAACAAGGCACCGCCGGCTTGCGCGTGCCCACCGGCGATGTCGTCGATTTCCCGACCAACACCAGCGACGCGCTGATGAGCGGCGGCGCGCATGCGTTGGCCGGGGCCATCGAGCGCATTCACCGGCGGCTGGTGCAACGCAGCGCCGGCGCGCTGCCGCTGTGCCTGATGACCGGCGGCGCCGCGGTGAAGATGTCGCCGATCACCGACCTGCCGTTCGAGACGATCGATTCGCTGATCTTCGACGGCTTGCTGGCGTTGCAGGAAGAGCGGACTACCGGCTTCGGCGAGCTGGGTTGAGGCAGCGCGCCGCGCGGGCCAGCGCCGGGCCGCTCCCAAGCGTCCGGCCCGCGCCTCCCCTCGGGGGAGTGCCCGCGCAGCGGGCGAGGGGCTCACAGAACATAGCGCGACAAATCCTCGTTCGCCGCCAACGCGCCGAGCTTGGCATCGACCATCGCCGCGTCGATCGCCACCGTGCTGCCGCCACGCTCCGGCGCATCGAAGCTGATCTCTTCGAGCAGCCGCTCCATCACCGTGGCCAGGCGGCGCGCGCCGATGTTCTCGGTGCGCTCGTTGACTTCGAACGCGATCTGCGCAATGCGGCGGATGGCGCCGTCGTTCAGTTGCAGCGTCACGCCCTCGGTAGCCAGCAGCGCCTGGTACTGCTTGACCAGGCTCGCATGCGTGCTCTTCAGGATGGCCTCGAAGTCATCGACCGTCAGCGACGCCAGCTCGACGCGGATCGGCAGGCGCCCCTGCAGCTCGGGGATCAGATCGCTCGGCTTGGCGAGGTGAAACGCGCCCGAGGCGATGAACAAAATGTGGTCGGTCTTCACCGGGCCGTACTTCGTGCTCACCGTCGTGCCCTCGACCAGCGGCAGCAAGTCGCGCTGCACGCCCTGGCGGCTGACGTCGGCGCCGCTGGTCTCGCTGCGCGTGGCCACCTTGTCGATCTCGTCGATGAAGACGATGCCGTTGCCCTCCGCATTGGCCAGCGCCGAGGCGCGGATCTCGTCCTCGTTGACGAGCTTGGCGGCTTCTTCGTCGGTCAGCAGCTTCATCGCTTCGCCGATCGAAAGTTTGCGCGTCTTCTTCTTGCCGCCGCCCATCTGCGAGAACAGGCCCTTCAACTGCTCGGCCATCTCTTCCATGCCCTGCGGGCCGAGCACTTCGAGCGCCTGCCGCGGCGCGTCGAGTTCGACATCGACCACCTTGTCGTCGAGGGTGCCTTCACGCAGGCGCTTGCGCATGACCTGGCGCGCGGTGTTGTCGGCCGCGGGCGCCTCATCGGCGAAACCCGTTCGGGCCGGCGGCACGAGGATGTCGAGCACGCGGTCTTCGGCTGCGTCCTGTGCCTGGCGGCGGCGCGTCTTCATCTGCTGCTCGCGCTCCTGCTTGACGGCGGCATCGACGAGGTCGCGGATGATCGAGTCGACGTCCTTGCCGACGTAGCCGACCTCGGTGAACTTGGTCGCCTCGACCTTGATGAACGGCGCATCGGCGAGCCTGGCCAGGCGGCGCGCGATCTCGGTCTTGCCGACGCCGGTGGGGCCGATCATCAGGATGTTCTTCGGCGTGATCTCGCCGCGCAGCTTTTCATCGACCTGCTGGCGCCGCCAGCGGTTGCGCAGCGCGATCGCGACGGCGCGTTTCGCATCGGCCTGGCCGACGATGTGGCGGTCGAGTTCGGAGACGATCTCCTTGGGAGTCATCGAACTCATTCAAGCACCTCGATCGTGTGCTGGTCATTCGTGTAGATGCACAGCTCGCCCGCGATCCCCAACGATTGCTTGACGATCTCCGGCGCGGTGAGCGTGCTGTGCTCCAGCAGCGCCCGCGCCGCGGCTTGCGCATAAGCACCACCCGAGCCGATGGCGACGATGCCGAGCTCGGGTTCGAGCACATCGCCATTGCCGGTGACGATCAGCGAGTGCTCCTTGTCGGCCACGGCGAGCATCGCTTCCAGGCGGCGCAGCACGCGGTCGGTGCGCCAGTCCTTCGTCAGCTCGACGGCCGCGCGCAGCAGGTGGCCTTGGTGTTTTTCGAGCTTGGCCTCGAAGCGCTCGAAGAGCGTGAAGGCATCGGCGGTGGCGCCGGCAAAGCCGGCCAGCACGCGCTCGTGGTGCAGCTTGCGCACCTTGCGCGCGGTGGCCTTGACGACGATGTTGCCGAGCGTCACCTGGCCGTCACCGCCGAGAGCAACGATGCCGTCGCGGCGCACCGACAGGATCGTCGTGCCGTGAAAGATGGGTTCCATTGTTTTCAGCTTGGGGCCGCCGCCCAGGCTTCAAGGCAAGTCAGATGTTCCTCACCTGAACCTTGGCGTTTTCGTTGATGCCCATCGCGCCGAAGAACAGCGCCACCAGCCGGTGCGCGTCGGCAAAGGTGACGCTGCGGTTTTCGCCGCGCTTGGCCAGCACCCAGTTCAGCAGGTCGCCGGCAGCGACGAAATCGACGCGGATCAGTTTGTTGCAGGCCACGGACACCATCGCCGCCGAGCCGAGCTGCGCGTTCAACTGGTGCAGCGTGGCGCCGATGTCGCCGACGAGCTGGCCCGACAACTCCACCGTCGCGATCTGCACCTGGCCCGGTGCGTCGTCGACGCCGGACTCGATGAAACTCGTCGCCACGTCGCTGACCTGCGACAGCGGCGGCGACTGCGTCGACAGCCCGGTGCCGCCGATGCGCACCTGGCAACGAACACGCTCCCACGACGGCGGCGAGACTTCGTAAGTCACGCAGTAGTCGATCGCCGCCTCGTCGAATTGATCGGGTCGGTTGGCCATGCGCAACGCGTCCAGGCGCAACACCCAATACGCCGGGTCGGCGTCGCGCACGCCGGTGGGTGCGGCGTCGGAGAGCACGGCCAGCAGGTTGTCGCCCGAGAGCCAGCGCATGTCGAGCGTGTCACCGGACCAGAGGCGGAACAGGTCGGACATATGCGTCGCCGCCTCGGGCTCGATCGTGCGCAGCGCGCTCCAGTCGAAGACCCAGGGCAGCGGCAGTTGCAACGTCGTCGAGCGCAGGCGTGCGACAGCGTCGATGTCGAGCGTCTCGGGGCAGATCCAGCCGATCTCACCGGCCGAGCGCTGCTTGGCCGGCTTGTCCTGGCTCGCCGACTCGGCCACCAGCTTGGGCAGCGAGAACCACTGCGGCGCCGACCAGCCGAACTGTTGCGCGTAGTCCAGCGCCAGGCTTTCGAACTTGGGCTGCTGGCCGGTGGCGCGGTACAGATCGAACAGCACCAGCCAGGTTTCGGCGTGCTGCGCGCGCGCGCCGCCGGTCCGTGTCAACGATGACAAGGTCTGCTCGCAGGTTTCGAAGTCGGCGTTCGCAAAAGCGATCACCGGCTCGTCGAGCTCGGGGTCGTGCACGACTTCGCTGACCTCGACGGCGAACGGGCTGGCGAAATCGCTCGAGGCCTGGCCTTGCAGGCCGCCCAGCGACACCGAGACGCCGCCGCGCGGCGCGGCCGGTGGGGCGGCCGGCACGGGCGCAGCGGCAGCCGGCGCGCGCAACGGCGCACGGTCGGACGGCGAAAAGTTCAACGGCGATCTCGAGCTGACGCCTTCGCTGCTGGGCGCCATCACCCCGGGGCGCGTCGTCGTCTGGCCGAAGACCTGGCGCTCGGTGGGCGCGGCGTCGTCCACTGCCGGCGCGCGGCGCGCCGGCGCAGGCGCCGGCGAATGACTCATGTCGCCGACCATCTGCTGCTCGATCTCGTCGATCTTGGCCTTGACCGCGCTGTCGTTCTGACGCAGCGGGTTGCCCTCGCCCTTCGATTCCGAATCGATGCGCGAGGTGCCGGCCATCGCCGCCAATTGCTCCGGCGACAGGCCTTCGCGGCGCACCTTGCGCAGCATGTCGAACTCGCGCTTGCGGACGAAGTCGTTGCGCTTCTTGCGCTCGATCATCGCCTTGAGTTCGGACTTCTCGAGGTCGAGCTCGCGGCCGTCGCCATCCTGGCGCGAATTGAGGTCTGCCCAATCGGTCGCCGGGTTGGCGACGAAACGAACCACCTTGCGGAAGAAGCTCTCGCCGTCTTTCGGTGGGACTTCGCTCATGTGAATCTCAGGGCCGGTGTGCGATGCAAATCGGAGCAACCATTAGACCAGTGCCGCTCAGTCGCCGAACATCTTTTGTTTCATCTCGCGGCGCTGCTGGGCTTCCAGAGACAGCGTCGCCGTTGGCCGCGCCATCAGACGCGCCAAGCCGATCGGCTCGCCGGTTTCGTCGCAGTAGCCATAGTCGCCGGCCTCGATGCGTGTCAGCGATTGCGAGATCTTCTTCAGCAGCTTGCGCTCGCGGTCGCGCGTGCGCAACTCGAGCGCGTGCTCTTCCTCGATCGTCGCGCGGTCGGCCGGGTCGGGCACGATCGACGTGTCTTCGCGCAGGTGTTCGGTGGTTTCGCCGGCGTTGGACAGCAGGTCGTCCTTCAGCGCCGTCAGGCGCACGCGGAAGAACTCGAGCTGTTTTTCGTTCATGTACTCGGCTTCGGGCATCGCCAGCAGCTCGGGCTCGGTCAGGTCGCGCCCGGCCTTGCCCTTCCAGGCATTGACCAGCTTCGGATCGAACTTCACCGGCGCGCGCACCGGCGCGTCGATCGCGACCTGCCGCGCCGGCGGGCGTGTCGGCGCGAAACGATCGGCGAAACGGCTGACCTGCACCGGGTCGGGCACCGGCACCGAGACATGGACATTGCTGCGCACGGTACGTGTCGGCGCGCGCGGCGGCGGCTGGTTGAGCACGGGTTGGCCGGCGGATTTGGCCGGGGCCTTCGCTGCGGGTTTGGCGTCGCTGGAAGAATTGGTTTTGGTCACGGGTGCAGACTTGGGAGGAGCGTGGGCGACGGATTTGTTCGCGGCGGGTTTGGCAGCAGGAGCCACCGGCTTGGCGGCAGGCTTCTTCGCCGGGGCGCTCGGCGCTTTGGCGACGGGCTTGGCTGCGGGCTTCTTGGCGACGGCCTTCGCCGTTGGCTTGGCCGCCGGCTTCTTCGTTGTCACTGCCTTGGCGACGGGCTTGGCCGGTTTATTTGCCGGGGCCTTGCGCGAGGCTGCACTGGCTTTGCCTGGCGCCTTCTTGGCGGGGGCTGCGCGCTTGGCCGGGGTTTTGCTCACTGTCGTCTCCTCGATCGGGCTTTATACCCGCTGCCCGGGCGCATGGGGCGCCCTGGGGCGGGAATCTGAGGCGCGCGGATTGTAGCGACGTGATGAAGTGATCAACAGAGCCGGTTCAGATCACACCAGGCATTGCTCAAGCCCCTGCAACAGGATGTCCTTGGGCAGGTCGATGCCGATGAAGACCATCTTGCTTTGTTTCTTTTCACCCGGCGCCCACTTCGGCCCGAGGTCGCTGCCCATCAGCTGGTGCA